>CAZVVS010000009.1:0-28301 GCA_964630585.1 uncultured Gordonia sp. | reverse complement strand
AGCGGCACCCCCTCGCGCTGCGCCTGCGCCTTGGCCTGGCGGTAGGCCGTGGCCAGGGCCGGTGTCAGCCCCGCCGTCGACGATGGCGCTGCATCGGCCTGCGGGGCGGTGAGCGTTGGTGCGACGGCGGTGGCGCCGAGCACGACCGACGCGGCCGCCGACACGACGGTGGCGGTGGCGACGGTGGTTCTTCGACGGTGGATCGTCACGGTGACTCCTCGGGCAGGCGGTCGTCGCAGGATAGCTACCATGACCGCCATGACTCCACCGCGGACCGGCGCCACCGTCGCCACATCGGCATGGGTGCCGGTGGGCGGCGCGCTGTTCGTCAGCGCGTGGGGCGGCAACCAGTTCACGCCGCTGTTGGTGATGTACAAGCAGGTCGGCCTGTCCAACGTCATCGTCGACGCCCTGCTGTTCGTGTATGTCTTCGGAATTGCGCCAGCCCTTCTGATCGGCGGACCGGCGTCGGACCGGTGGGGGCGGCGCCCATTGATGCTGCCCGCGCCGATCCTTGCCGGCCTGGGGTCGGTGGCGCTGGCACTGGGCGCGGAGTCGGTCGTCCTGCTGAGTATCGGGCGACTGCTCAGCGGCGTCGCGCTGGGTCTGGCGATGGCCGTCGGCGGCAGCTGGGTCGCCGAACTCTCGATCCGCTCTGGCGCGCCGGCGGGTGTGGGCGCGCGCCGCGCGACGATGTGCCTGACGGCGGGTTTCGGCGTCGGCGCCGCCGTGGCCGGAGTGATGGCGCAGTGGGGGCCCTGGCCCACCGTCGCGCCCTACGTCGTGACCGTGATCTTGGCCGCGGTGTCGGCTGTGGCGCTGTGGTCGGTGCCCGAGACCAGGTTCGCCGACCGCACACAGCACGGCTCGCTGCTCGCCGACCTGCGTATCCCCTCGGCGTTCACAAGGCGCTTTCTCCTCGTCGTCGCGCCGGTGGCGCCGTGGGTGTTCGGCGCCTGCGCGATCGCCTATGCGATCCTGCCCGAGCGGCTATCCGGGCAGACGTCGGTGCCGATCGCGTTCGCGGCCGCCTGCTGCCTGATCGGACTGGCCGCCGGGTTCGCGATCCAATCGGTCGGGCGCCGGATCGACCGTCCGGGAACCGTGCGTGGAATGGTCGTCGCGCTCGGCGCGCTGGCGGCGGGGCTGGTCATGGCGATCCTCGCCGACGCCACGCGCAGCGTCGCGGTCACTCTGCTGGCGGCCGCCGTCCTCGGCTGCGGGTACGGGATGGCCCTGATTGGCGGCCTGCTGGAGGTTCAGCGCATCGCCGGGCCCGACGACCTGGCCGGTCTCACGGCCGTCTACTACACGCTGACCTATGTCGGATTCGCTTTCCCGGCACTGCTGGCCTGGATCGCCCAGACCTTCCCCGAGCTGGGCTACCGCGAGTTCTTCGGGTTTGGGCTGGTGATGATCGTCGTCGCGCTGGTGCTGGTCCTCCTCGGCGGCCGCGGACGGCCGGCGAATCCGTAGACTCTCCCCATGCGTGTTCTCCTCACCGGCGGTGCCGGCTACATCGGTGCGCACACCGCCGTCGAGCTGATCGAGGCCGGCCACGAAGCGGTGATCTTTGACGACTTCTCCTGCTCGAGTCCGGTTGCCGTCGAGCGCATCAACGAGATCACCGGCACGACGGTGACGTTCCGGACCATCGACGTCACCGACGCCGACGCGGTGCGCGACGGGATCGTCGAGACCGGTCCGTTCGACGCGATCATCCACCTGGCGGCACGCAAGGCGATCGGCGAATCGGTCGCCAAGCCGCTGGAGTACTACGCCAACAACGTCGGCTCGACGATCGTCATGCTCGGTGCGATGACCGAGCACGGCATCGACACCTTCCTGTTCTCCGGGACCGGCACCGTCTACACGCATCCCGAGGACCTCCCATTCGTGGAGTCCTCGCGTACCGGTGTGGACCTGCCCAACCCGTACAGCAAGTCGAAGAAGATGTGCGAGGAGGTCATGGCCGACTTCTCCCGCACGGCTCCAGAGAAGAAGCTGATCGGACTCCGGTACTTCAACCCGATCGGCGCGCACGAGAGCGGTCTGATCGGGGAGGACCCGCAGGGAATACCGAACAACTTGATGCCCATCGTCGCGCGGGTGGCCGCCGGGATCCTGCCGCAGGTCAGCGTCTTCGGCCGCGACTACGACACCGACGACGGGACGGCGCTGCGCGACTACATCCACGTCGTCGACCTCGCCAAGGGGCACCTGGCGGCGATCGAGCATGCCGAGCCCGGGATGGCCGTCTTCAACCTCGGTACGGGGCGGCCGACGAGCGTCTTGGAGCTGATCGACGCCTTCGAAACCGCTTCGGGCCGCCCGATCCCCACGGTTGACGCCCCGCGCCGGCCCGGTGACGCACAAGCCACCTACTGCCTGCCGGACAAGGCGCAGGAGCAGTTGGGCTGGCGGGCGCAGTACGACACCGCGCGGGCGTGCGCGGACTATTGGCGCTGGCAGGCGAAGAACCCCACCGGTTACCGGACCCACTCGGCGTCGTAGCCAGGCCCACTCGGCGGGGATCGGACCGCCTGTCGGCGGCTACCGAACCTGGGCGGCTGGGGGGGCCGGTCCGGGCGATCCATGGTGCGCGGATGTCGTCGAGCGGAGGGTCGATCTCACGCCCCGGTGGAGCGGGGCTCTCTGCGGGTTCGCCGAAGCCCAAGCGGACCTGCCTTTCGGTGTGATCGTTGACACAACGCCGTAGCCGTCGTATATTTTGATACATGCAGTATCACAATCTTCGGAGATCGCCACTGGTGCGATAGACGCCGATGTCATTGACTGCTCAAAGGCGCTGTACGGCGCACCTATGACAAAGGGCGGGCGGCCGCCCACGTTCGAAGGACGGTGTGAATTGAACTCCTTGGAAACCGACTATCTCATTATTGGCGGCGGTGCGGCCGGTTGTGCTGCTGCCCACGTACTCGCCCAGGACCCGTCCTGCACGGTGACCCTGGTCGAGAGTGGGGGCACCAACGATCGTCCGGACGTCAGCGATCCGTCCGCGTACCTCTCGCTGATGACTTCGGATGCGGTGTGGGGATACAAAGCTGTTCCTCGTAAGGAGACCAACTTCCGCGAGCACTCGATGTCGATGGGCCGGCTTCTCGGCGGGTCCAGTTCGGTGAACGGCATGATGGTCAAGCGCGGTGCGCCGTCGGACTACGACCGCTGGGAGGCGGCCGGAAACCCGGGCTGGGACTCGGCGTCGGTCAACGAGGCCTTCCGGGCCCTCGAGAGCTACCGCGGTCCGGAGTTGCCCGGCCGCGGCTCCGACGGTCCGCTGGCCATTACCAAGATCCCCGATGAGCATCCGCTGACGGCAGCGTATCTGGCCGCCTGCCGCGAGGTGGGGTACAAGGCCTCGCCGAGTTTCAGCGACGACGATCCCGAGGGGTTCGCAACGCATGAGCTGAACGTTCTCGATGGCAAGCGGCAGGATGCGGGAACGGCGTTCCTGGCGGGCCTCGGAGACAGCTTCACGCTGGTCCTCGGGACCACCGTGAACAAACTGAACTTCGACCCGTCGCACAGTCGGGTGTTATCGGTGGAGGCCGTTCGGGACGGCGAGCCCGTCACCTTCTCGGTTAACCGCGACGTGGTCCTGTGCGCTGGCGCCGTTGCGACACCGCAACTGTTGTTGCTCTCGGGCGTCGGCGACCCGGCGGAGTTGGAAGAACTCGGCATCGAGGTCGAGGTTCCGCTTTCCGGTGTGGGGCGGAACTTTCATGATCACGTCTCGGCGACGGTGGCGTGGAAGTCTCCCAAGCCGATTCCGCCGTCGCACTTCCAGGGCGTGGAGACCGGGCTGTTCCTGCGCAGTTCCGCCGAGGAGCCGCAGTATGACGCCCAGATGCCGATGAAGCGCTGGGTGGGCATCGTCCCCGACGGCTGCGAATCGGCCGAAGACGGCTTCTCGTTCTTCGCCGGCCTGCTCACTCCCGAGAGCCGGGGAACGGTCCGCCTTCGCAGCGCTGACCCGACCGACCTTCCGCTCGTCGATCCGGCGTACTTGGCCGAGCCGCGAGACCTTGAGCGTCTGGCCAACATCGTCGAGGCGGCTCGGGAGATCGGTGCGGCATCCGCGTTCGACGAGTGGCGTACGGCCGAGATCGCCCCGGGCCCGGCCTGTGAGACCCGCGAGCAGTTGCTCGAGTACGTGCGGTCCGCGGCGACGACGTCGTTCCACCCGGCAGGTACCTGCCGGATGGGGCCGGATCCGAGCGAGGGGGCGGTGGTGGACCACCGTCTGTCCGTGTACGGCGTCGACAACCTCCATGTCGCTGATGCGTCGATCATGCCCGACCCCATCTCCGGGTGCACCAACGTTCCCGCCATGATGATCGGCTGGCGCGGGGGTGAGTTCGTCCGGGACGCTGCTCAGGAGAACGCGACTCTCACGACGAGCGGGGGCTGAGACGTGGCGACGCTTGTCGGTGCACTCGACCGCAACGCATCTCAGTACCCCGAGCGGGAGGCCCTCGTCGGCGACGGTCGACGGTGGACCTGGAAGAATCTCGGCGAGGACGTGGCGGAACTCGCCGGCCGATTGGCCACCGCCGGGCTACGGTCCGGGGATCGGTGCGCGATCGTGTCGGGGAACGCCCCCGAGTTCATCCTTGCGCTGTACGGGGTGCTGAGCGCCGGCGGCGTCGCTGTGCCGATCAATACGAGGCTCGCGCCGCCGGAGGTCGCCTACCAGTTGGACGACTCGGGTGCCGCGGTCGTTCTTGCGGCGCCGGCCTCGGCCGCTCTGGCCACCGCCGCGGCCGACCTCGTCGAGGGGGCCCGTCCGTCGCTGTTCTCGATCGGCCAATCCCCGGATCTGCCCGATATCGACGGGCTTGCTCCGCAGCCGCCGTCCGGACACCGTGCCGAAGAGAGTGATGACGCGTTCATCATCTACACCTCCGGCACCACGGGGAAGCCCAAGGGTGTGCTGATGGATCATCACCGGGCGATCTGGGCGGCCCTGGCCAATATCGTCGGAATGGAGATGGCGGACGGGCAGCGGTACCTCCACGTGACGCCGATGTACCACGCCGGTGGTGTGCTCTTCAGCAATGTCACGACGCTGCTCGGCGGAACCAACGTGATTCTCCCGAAGTTCTCGGCCGAGGCCGCTCTGGATGCCATCGAGGCCGAGCGGATCGGGATGCTCATGGCGGTACCCACCATCCTGCAGTTGCTACTCGAGGACGCGCGGCTCGCCAGCAGGGACTTGTCGTCGTGGCGGGTGGCCGTCTTCGGTGCCGCCTCGACCTCGTCGTCGGTCATCGAGGAGCTCTTCGCCAAGCTGCCGCACGTGCGTTTTTACCAGGGGATGTCGCAGACAGAGTCGGGACCGGCGGGCCTCAGTTCGTCGCCTGCCGAGCTGCAGGCTCGCCCCGATGCCACTGCGCACGGTCCGCTGCCGTTCATCGCGATGCGCATCTGCGACCCGCACGGTCACCCGGTGCAGATCGGCGAACCGGGTGAACTGCATCTGCGTGGAGAGTCGGTGATGAAGGGCTACTGGAACTTGCCCGATAAGACGCAGGAGGCGTTGCAGGACGGGTGGCTGCGTACGGGCGACATCGTGCGCCAGGATCCGGACGGCGCGGTGACCCTCGTCGACCGGATCGCCGATGTGATCATGACGGGCGGGCGGAATGTCTACAGCGCCGAGGTCGAGGCAGTCCTGAAGCAGCATCCTGCGGCACTGGATTGCGCAGTGATCGGCCGGCCGCACGAGAAGTTCGGCGAGACCGTCGTCGCCGTCGTGTCGGTCGCTCCGGACGCGACATTGACTCTGGACGAACTGAAGGAGTTCTGCGAGGGGCGTATCGCGGACTACAAGATTCCGCGCGAACTGGTCACCCAGCCGCTCCCGAGGAACGCCACCGGCAAGCTCCTCAAGCATCAGCTCAGAGACTCTCTGGCTGAAGGGTCTGATCGTATCTCGGTCGGATAGTACGTAGTTGACAGATCAAGGGCGCGCCCGTCATGGCTGACTGTCGAAGGTAGATCGGCGCGCGTCCGACATCGAAAGGAGTTACAGCAGTGAGCACTTCCGCATCAGAGAATAAGGCGACGGTCGTTGGGTTCTACGACACCCTGAAGTCGAAGGATCCCGACAAGATCGAAGCCTTCGTTACAGAGCGGTTCTCTCCCGACATCGAGTTCGGTGTGCCGACCTCGCTTCCCTACGGGGGTGTGATCAAGGGTCTGCCGAAAGTCACCCGGGTCGTGAGGTCGCTGACGCAGTCGAACTCGATCATCGACCCCGCCACGATCACGATGGAGCGGATCGTCGGAGACGACGACGGTGTGGTCGTCTGGCTGGCCTTCCCGTGGCGGGATCCGCACACCTCTGAGGTCAAGCAGACGGGGAACTTCGAATGGTTCACCTTCGACGAGCAGGGGCGGGTCACCTCTCTGACCGCCTATTACCGGGATACGGCTGGTCTCCTCGTAGACCGTCAGTCGTGACGACTTGCGAGAAAGGAAAGTAACAATGGCAAAGCATGAACTTCCCCCGGAGGAAGAGGTCCTCGGCTACTTCACCAGTCTGAGCAATTGGGGGCGCTGGGGAGCCGACGACGGTCTCGGCACCCTGAACCACATCACCCCGGAGGTTCGCCGCGCGGCCGCCGCCGCAGTCCGCATCGGGCGCTCCGTGTCGGCTGCGTGGCCGGAGTCGGAGATCGGTCGCGAAACGCAGGTCTTCTCTGACCCCACCGCGGGTGGGGAGTACGCCGACGGATCGATGGTCGCCATCGAGAATATCGGCTTCTGCTTCCATGGCCGGGATATGACCCACCTTGACTCGCTGGCGCACATGGCGTGGGAGGGGAAGACCTACAACGGGCATCAGATTGAGGAGAAGGTCGGCGTAGAAGCCGGTGCCACCGTCCTCGACGTGGTGGAGGCGTCCAACGGCATCGTGACCCGTGGCGTTCTGATCGATGTGCCCGCAGTGGTGCCCGACTATTCGCCCGATCAGCCGGTGACCGTGGAGATGCTGGAGGCGGCCGAGACCGCGCACGGATTCACCGTCCGCGCCGGCGACGCGGTACTGGTCCGGACGGGTTATGCCCAGGTTCGGGAGGCCAACGGCGGAAGCAGCCCCGAGGGCGCCCGGACCGGCATGGACGCACGCTGTCTGGCGTGGCTGCATGAGCGCGACGTCGCTGTGTTCGGCAGTGACACCACGCACGACATCGAGCCGTTCCCGTACGAGGCCGTGCCGGCACCGTTCCATTACGTCGGAATCGTTGCCATGGGTCTCTGGTTGATCGACAACCTGTACCTCGAGGATCTCGCACGCGTGACCGCGGAGGTGGGTCAGCACGACTTCCTCTTCACTGTGGCACCGCTGCGTCTGGAAGGAGTCACCGGATCGCCGGTGAATCCGATCGCCACCCTCTGAGCCCGTCCCGCTCGGGTTCGGGCGCACGGTGGGGCCTCGTCCAGTGGATTGGGGTTCCGGGAAACCATGCGGGTCGATTATGAGCCGAGGGGTTGCAATAAGTCGACAGACGTATAGATCGAGTGCTGCATCGCTGGTCTTCAGAATTAAATAAGGTGATGTCAGATGCTGGTTGACAGTGCCTGTGACGGAGCTTACTCTTTATTGAGACGAGCAAGAGCAAAAATGTTCTCAGCACAGTCTCTCCAGATGCGTGGCGGTTGATTGCAGTGTCCGGCCGTCCTTCAAGAAAGCAGGTGAAGTGTTAGATGGTTAACGCGGAGCAGATCAAGAAGAAGTACGACGAGGAGCGCGACAAGCGCCGCCGGTCGGACGGCACCAGCCAGTACGTCCCGATTGAGCTCGGTTCAAAGGCCGAGCTCGACCCGTTCGCCCGCGAAATCGCTCCACGCGACGTCGTCGACAAGGAGACCGAAGTCGCCGTCATCGGTGCCGGCTGGGCCGGCGAGCTGACGGCCGTCAATCTCCGTAAGGAGGGCCTGGACGACTTCATCATCATCGACAAGGCCGCCGACTTCGGTGGTGTCTGGTACTGGAACCGGTACCCGGGCATCGCCTGCGACTGCGAGTCGTACCTCTACATGCCGATGCTGGAGGAGACCGGCTACGTGCCGAGCCGTCGCTACGCGCCGGGCGACGAGGTCCGCGCCTATGCGCAGCACCTGGCCGAGCGCTACAATCTCCACGAGAACGCGCTCTTCCAGACCTACGTCACCGACGTCACCTGGAACGCGGAGACCTCCCGCTGGATCATCGCCACCAACCGCGGCGACACCGTCCGTGCCCGCTTCGTGGTGATCGGCTCGGGCGGTCTCCTGCACCGGCCCAAGCTTCCGGGCGTGAAGGGGCTGGACACATTCGAGGGCCCCTGGTTCCACACCAGCCGCTGGGACTATGACATCACCGGCGGAAACGAGCGTGGCGGGCTGGACAAGCTCAAGGGTAAGAAGGTGGCCATCGTCGGCTCGGGTCTGACCGCGCTTCAGGCCTTCCCGAAGCTGGTCGAGAGCGGCGCCGAGGTCTACTTGGTGCAGCGCACCCCGCAGACGGTGGCAACCCGGGACAATGCGGACACCGACTCCGAGTGGTTCACCAATCAGCCGGCCGGCTGGCAGCGCGTCCGCCAGGTGAACTTCGAGGAGCAGCTCCTCGGGCGCACGGTGGACGAGAAGATCGTCTCTGACTCCTGGACCGACGTGTGGTACATCCCCCCGTTCGAGGGCGCTGCCGACATGGACGAGTTCCTGCAGCAGGTCGACGACAACGACCTCGCCATCATGGAGGGCCTCCGCTCCCGCGTCGACGAAGTGGTGAAGGACCGCGAGACCGCCGAGGCGCTCAAGCCCTGGTACACCACGCACTGCAAGCGCCCGGGATTCAGCGATGAGTTCCTGCAGGCCTTCAACGAGCCCAACGCGCACATGGTCGACACCAAGGGCAAGGGCATGGACGAGGTCACCCCGAAGGGCTTCGTGGTGGACGGCAAGGAGTACGAGGTCGACCTGATCATCTACGCCACCGGATTCGAGACCATCGTCTCACCCACCCGCGCCGGTGGCTTCGAGGTCAACGGACCGGGCGGTTACACCCTCACCGAAGCATGGTCGGAGGGCTTCCGCTCGCTGCACGGACTCCAGATGCACGGCCTGCCCAACCTGTACCTCGTCGGCGGTCTGCGCCACACCGGCCTGTCGGCCAACGTGACGTTCGCGCTGAGCGAATGCGGTGCTCACATCGCCAAGTCCGTCAAGCAATTCCTCGAAGACGGTGTGATCGAGGTCGACGTCACCGACGAGGCGGTACAGCGGTGGACCGACATCATCGCCGAGAAGCGGGACATGGTCTACAACGCCGAGCAGGTCGCCAACTGTACGCCGGGCTACTACAACAACGAGGGCTCGTCCGACGCGAGCGGTGCGATTGACAAGAACGCGCCGATCTACGCCTACGCATACGGCGGCGGACCGATGGAGTACTTCGAGATTCTCGCCGACTGGCGCGACTCCCGGCAGTACGTGAACGACGCGAAGGTCACTGCGGGCACCCGCGGCTGACGCTGCCCGGCCCGAGGGAAAGGACGAGACATGGACGCGCCAGTGTATGAAGGCAGTCTGTTCAGCGACGAGGCGATCACCGAGCCGTACACGCGGTATCGGGAGATTCGCGACCTCGCACCTGTGGTGTGGTTGGCGAGCGAAGAGGTTTACGCAACAGGTCGCTACGACGAAGTGCGGACGGCACTGGCCGACCATGAGACCTTCATCTCGGGCGAGGGCGTCAACCTCAATGAGCAGGCCAACATGATGAGTCGTGGTACGACGGTCGCCAGCGATCCGCCACTCCACGACCATCTGCGGGGAGTCGGCGCCCATCGCCTCACACCGAGGGCTCTGCGAGATCAGCGCGGCCACGTCGACTCCGTGGCGGAGTCTGTCGTCCAGTCCGTGCTCGGCCATGGTGACGAGGTGATCGACGCGGTGCCGGTGATTGCCGAGGCGATGCCGCTGGCGGTGGTTCCGGACTTCCTCGGATTCCCCGAGGAGTGTCGGCCCCACCTGCTGGACTGGGCGAAGGCGAGCGTCGACCTCGGTGGACCCCCGAGCGATCGGACCCCGGAGGCGGCCGTCCACGCGGGTGAGTTGGTTCAGTACATCCTCAAGCTGACCGAAACGCGCGGGTTGCTCCCCGACACCCTGGGTGTGGATGTGCTCAAGGCCGCCGACGATGGGGTTATCACCGAGGATCAGCGTCCGGGGCTTTTGTTGGACTACTTCGGGCCGTCGTTGGAGACGACGGTGAGTGCGATCGCTTCGGCGATCAGGTTGTTCTCGCAGAATCCGGAGCAGTGGGACCTGGTTCGCGAGGATCCGTCGCTTCTCGCCGGTGCGTTCAACGAGGTGATTCGCTTGGAGTCGCCAATCAGGGGATTCAGCCGGGTTGCCTCCCGCGATGTCGAACTCGGCGGCACGTTCATCCCGTCGGGGTCGCGGGTGCTGCTCCTGTACGGCTCGGCCAACCGGGATGAGCGGAAGTGGGACCAGCCCGAGAAGTTCGACGTCACGCGGGCCAATGCGGATCACGTGGCGCTCGGCCACGGCGTGCACGGCTGCGCCGGTCAGGGATTGGCTCGAATGGAGTTCACCACCCTGTTCACCCGGCTCTCGAAGGTGGTCGAGGCATTCGAGCCGGCGGGTGAGCCCGAGGTCCTGCTGAACAGTGTGGCTCGTGCCTACTCGAAGCTGCCGATCCGACTACGGCTCGCCGACGCGATGGCGGGAACGGGCTCATGAAGATCGTGGCCGAAGTTGATCGGTGCGAAGGCCACGGGCTGTGTGAGGAAGTCGCCCCCGACATGTATGAGCTCGATGACGACGCGGTCGTCGTGGTTCTCCACCCGGATGTGCCGGAGGCGCTGGAGAAGTCCGCAGAGGCCGGAGCGCGGGTGTGTCCGGTCGCGGCGTTGAAGGTCGTTAAGTGATCATGCGTCGGATTGTCGTGGTGGGAGGGTCGATCGCGGCGGTTACCGCTGCGGAGACCCTCCGTCTCGAGGGGTTCGACGGGGAGGTCACCGTCGTCAGCCAGGAATCGGTGGCGCCGTACACGCGGGTGCCCCTGTCGAAGGCTGTGCTGGGTGGTCGGGAGAATCTCGAGGACATCGGCCTGCCGGCGCTCTCGGACGACATTGAACTCCTCCTCGGTGTGCAGGCACGCGGGCTTGACGTGGAACGAAGGCTGCTGCACACCAACGGCGACTCGATTCCGTGGGACGGCGCGGTGCTGGCGACGGGCGCCCGTGCCCGTCGCCTGGCGCCGGAACTGCGGGAATTGGTCATGCGCGATGTCGGCGACTGCATAACGCTCCGCGAGGAGCTCGAGGGCGCGTCGTCGGTCCTGGTGGTCGGTGGCGGTGTCCTGGGGATGGAGATTGCTTCCACCCTCCGCGGCCTGGGCCGGACCGTCACGGTCCTTGACCGTGAGCCGCCCATGGCCAGACTCGTCGGGGAGACCGTTGCGGCCCGTGTCCAAGAGGTCGCCCGAGACGCCGGCGTCGAAATCCATGTCGACTCCGGTGGCGTGACCCTGTTCGGCGAACCGGGCGAGCGGCCATCCGGGGCGCGAACGGCCAGCGGGCGAGTCTTCGAGGCCGATCTGGTGATCACGGCAGCCGGAGACGTCCCCAATATCGAATGGCTGGCCGACAGCGGACTGAAAGCGGAGGGGGGTGTCCTGGTGGACGGTCGATGCCGCGTACGGCGCGATATCGTCGCCGCCGGTGACATGACGGTCTGCGCCACCGCGAAGGCCGCCGGAGGCAGGCTCCCCACCTGGACCAATGCGGTCGATCAGGCCCGCGCTGCGGCTCGCGCGCTGCTGCGCGGTGAGGACGCGGCGACCTACCAGCCGGCGTACTACTTCTGGACCGAGCAGTTCGGACTGGACATCAAGATCAGTGGTCCGATGGCACCGGAATGCGACCTCGTGCTGGATGACGGGTGGCACACTGGTGAAGCGGCACTGCTGCGATGGGGGCCAGAGGATGCGCCGCGGCGCGTCCTGGGCTGGAACCACCACTTGCGACCGGTGCAGCTGAAGCGGATGACCCGCCACATGTCGATCGCTTGAGTGTTGACCGGACCGGGGCCGACGTTAGATCCGATGGCGACGTGCACCGACGCGTGGCGCAGGAGGTGGGCTGGATGAAGGACGAGATCGACTTCGGTTCATTCCTTCGATCGCGACGGGAACGGTTGAAGCCCGAGGACGTCGGTTTGAAGTCCTCGGGTCGACGCCGGACACCCGGCCTCCGTCGGGAGGAACTGGCAACCCTGGCCGGGGTCAGTGTCGAATACCTGGAACGTCTCGAGCAGGGCCGCGACACGAATCCTTCGGTCGCGGTGCTGTCCGCGCTGGCGGAGGCGCTGCAACTCTCCGACGACGACAAACGGCATCTCGCGAACGTGGTGATCAAGCGGCAGGGCGCCGCGCTGCTGCCCCGAGCGCATGCGGTCGGCGACGAAACGCGGGCGCTGCGCACCCTGCTCGACTCACTCGCTCCCAACCCTGCCTGCCTGATGGGGCCGAGTTACGACATCAGAACCTGGAACCCCGCGTACGAGATGATCATGCGGTGCCTGGGGTATCTCGACCTCGAACCTCCGAATGCGGCCCGGCACCATTTCACCAACCCGACGGCTCGTGAGATCTTCGACGACGAGGACTGGGCGCACACCGCCGACGAATTGGTGGGGTGGCTGCGATCAGCGGAGGTCGAATGGGGGGACGACGCGGACTTCAAGGCATTGATTGACGAGCTGCGCGCCGAGCCGGAGTTCGCTCAGCGGTGGGCGAGCCACACCATCTCCTACGGAGTGCGGCACGGGATGGCCAAGGTGCCGCACCCGGACGTCGGGACCCTCACTTTCGATCTGGAGGTGCTCATTGTGGGGGAATCCAACCAGTGGCTCCAGATGTGGGTGCCGAATGACACGCGAACACGCACCGCAATGATTGAACTTGACTCATTGAACTACGCATAGTCCCCGGGTTCACCTGACGAGCAACAGAGCCGAAATCGTTGACGGCTGTCAGCCGCCATCGATTTCGGCTCCGTGGGGTGCTCTTCTCTTCTCGCTTATCCAGCGGCTGGGACAGGGTCCTTCACCGCAGTTGCCGGCGCTGCATCTGGAGCCAGTCGCTCTTGACGGCGGTAGTACTCGAACATCAGCACGTAGACCAGGCCGATCAGGTACGCCACGACTACGACGGTGATGTAGGCGGGAGTCGTCAGCACATCCGGTGCCAGCGCCAAGGGGTGCAGGAGCGTCGTGGTCCCGGAGATGAGGAAGACGTTCCAGGCCAGCAGCCGCGACTGTCCCTTGGTGCTCTGTCGCCGCATGATCAACGGGATCATGAACACCACGGCGGCCAGGTGCGCGGGGATGATACTGATGATGTCGAGGGGATCGTCGATCAGGGTGAACAGCGTCAGGAACAGTGCGATGGTCAGGGCCTGATAGAGCGCGTACGTCCCGTAGTAGACGGTGCGCGATATGTGCGGCGCGAACTCAGCGCGCGCCTTGGGTAGGAACCAGAAGATGATCACAATCTCCCAGAGCACGAACGGGATCACGCCAAAGGCCAAGGCCCGGAAGTACCAGTGATCTGCCACATCGCCCATGGCGTAGTTGACGACGTACAGGCCGTCGTGGGCAAAGGCGACGCAGAAGTAGCCGAGCGGGAAGCCGATGATCCCCTCACGCAGAGTGATTCGGGTGGCCTCGAAGAACAGGATGAATCCGCCGATGAAGCCGAGCACGGTGGTGACGGTGATCAAGCTGAATATGCCTTGACTATTCAGGCGGTCGATGAGCTCTGTCGTGTTGTACAACATCATGTTCGATACGTCTCCTCGTGGCGGGCGGATCTCGTTGCGAGACGCGCCCGGCGGGCATGGCAGTGTGGTAGATCACTCCAAGAATCTCCGGCGGACCGCGGCTGAGGAACACCCCGGCGATCCCCGCACTGCCAGGGAGATGTGGGTCACAGTTTCTTATTCTTGTGCCAGAACTCACTGCAGGAGCGTCGCCGCCGGACGAAAGGCGAATGTGGATGAAGCGCGTCCGATAACGATTGTTTGGGCAGGTCAGAAGGAGCGCCCCGACAGCGAACGCCATCGCAATGCGGCGGCTGTGACGTCGTCCTGCCGTGGCGAACGTGTCCGCGCTACGTGCGGGCGAAGGGTCAGGCGCGGAACAGTGCACCGGCATCGGGCACCGGGGCGTACGCGCCGATGGCGGAGAGGAGCTTCCACGCAGTGGCGGTGGAGGCGGTGATCGCCGGTAGGCCGAGCGCGTTCTCGGTGGCGGTGATCGCCTGGAGCGAGGGCATCTGCACGCACGCGCTCAGCACCACGGCGTCCACGCCGGTGGTGTCGAGCCGCTGAGCGATCTCGGGCAGGTTCGACGAATCAAGACGCCCGACCTCCAGGTTGTCATCGACCTCGAGACTGATCGCGTCCTGGACCTCGATACCCTCGCCTTCGATGTACTCGACCACGCTCTGGGTCAGCGGCTTGAGGTACGGAGTCACCAGCGAGACCTTGCGGGCTCCGATGTGGTGGAGGCCGTCGACGAGGGCGCCGGCACTCGACACGATGTCGACGGGCGCTCCGTCGGCGGCCGCGGCAGCGGCGAGTCGCTCTTCGATCTCGCGGTGTGCACCCGGTCCCTGCGACATGATCGCGACGAGGCAGGCGTAGGCCATCACATCGACGTCCGCGTCCGCGAGCTCGACTGTTGCCCGGTCGGCATCGGCGTTCATCGCGGCGAGTTGGTCCGCGCTCACCTGCTTCATACGCATGCGGGCCGAGTGGAAGGTGAACTGTTCACCGGTCTCCGTCGCTACGCGCCGCAGCACCTCGGGAACTTCGATCTCCATCGTGGTGTTCGAGCTGGGGACCAGCAAGCCGATTCGGCGGGCGTTCATCGTCACTTCTCCACGTCCTTCTGCAAATGGATACGTGCACCCACTGTGCGGTAGTGAGCCATTTTTGTGGAACCCCCTGCTGAGCCCCGTAGTCGGAGGGAGGTGCTGAGGTGAGAAGGCGCTCGGCCGGGCCGAGACATGATCTGCGTCTCCCCATCAGTACGGGCATTGTCTGGGGGTACCTGGAGTGTGTGCCGCACCACATTGTGGAGTAACCGAACCAAACAAAGCGAGAGGAGACCGCAATGGAACTGCGGCCCATGCGTTCTTGGATCCATCACAGCCGGGGCAAGGTCCTGCGGCAGGCCCTGGTGGACCTTCCCGAACTGGGACTCCACCAGGACATGATGACCCGTCATGGCTTCGAAGGACGCGACACCCACCTGTACCGGCGCAACGAGCCCACCGCGTGGAAGCGTGTCGAGGGTGATCTCGACATCATGGACGTCGACGGCACGCAGCTGGACCCGACGGACCTGGAGAACGCTGACGGCGGCCCCCTGCGGATCTTCGCGAACGACGATCTCGCGATCTGGATCAGCCGCCGGAGTGCCAATATGACGTACACCAACCGCAACGGTGACGGTGACGAGCTGTACTTCGTACATAAGGGAACCGGCACGTTCTACACCGAGTACGGCCCCATTCCTTACGAGCCCGGCGACTGGATTCTGCTGCCGAAGGGTGTTTCGTACCGCGTGCGCCCGGATACCGCGGAGAACTACTTCCTGATCATCGAGTCGGTCGAGGAGATCGGGTTCGCCGACAACGGGCCGATCGGTCGCCGTGCGCCGGTGGATCCGACCGTCCTGTTCGTGCCCTCACCAGCCCTTGACGAGTTGGGCGACGGTCGCAACGAAGAGGGCGAGTACCCGGTCCGCGTCAAGCACCAGAACCGCTACTCGACGCTCTTCTACGACTTCGACCCGATCGACGCCGAGGGCTGGAAGGGTGATTACTTCCCGTTCAAGGTGAACCTGCGCGACGTTCGCAACATCATGAGCAACGACATCCACATCATGCCCAGCGCCTACGCGACCTTCGCGACCTCAGCTGTGCTGATCGGCGCTGTCATGCCTCGGCCGTTCGAGCAGCGGCCGGGTGTCGAGCGGGTTCCTCCGTTCCACCGGAACCTCGACTACGACGAGTTCATGTTCATTCACGATGGAACCGCGCTGGGCGTGCCCGTTCCCAAGGCGAGCATCGCTCACTACCCGCGAGGTGCACACCACGGCCTGCCGGCCGCTGCTGCGGCGAAGGCACGTGAGTTCGGGCCGGGCTCGATGGCCGACAACGAGTTCGTGATCGTTGACACCGCACGGGCGCTCTTCCCGACCGATGATCTGCTGGCCAGTCGGCGCAAGCACACGGCACTCCGCGAGGCTGCGGCAGAATCGTGAGTGAGAAGGCCCTCAGCACCACCGGTTCCGTCGGAATCATCGACTTCGCGGAGCTGCCCCGGGGCACCGAAACGCTCATCGTTCCGGTGATCGCCACCGACGGAGCCGGATCGCTCGGCGCCCTGTACAGGTGCGGCGGCGAGAAGACCGTCGTCGTCGCCGCTCATCCACGATCGGATTTCAGCCGTCACTATGCGGCACCGGAGTTCCTGTCAGCGGGATACGCGTTCTACGGTCACCAGACCCGATCGCTCAACAACGATCTGCACATGGAGCACGAGCGGCTCCTGCTGGATCTGGCGGCGGCGATGGTCCTTCTCCGCGGTGACTACGGCTTCGAGAAGGTAGTGCTGCTGGGAAACAGTGGAGGGGCGTCCCTGATGGCCTTCTACCAGCAGCAGGCGGTGGCCGGTCCCTCGGGCCGGCTGACCGACACCGCTGCGGGTGATCCGCTGGATCTCAATGCGGTCGATATGCCGAAGGCGGACGGGGTCGTCCTGTTGGCGGCACATCCGGGCCAGGGATCGTTCATGCTCACCGCCATCGATCCCTCGGTGGTCGAGGAGGGCGATCCGGTGTCCGTCGACCCGGAGCTCGACATGTACGACCCCGATAACGGGTTCAACGA
The DNA here is from genome assembly GCA_964630585.1 of uncultured Gordonia sp. Classification (GTDB taxonomy): domain Bacteria; phylum Actinomycetota; class Actinomycetes; order Mycobacteriales; family Mycobacteriaceae; genus Gordonia. The sequence continues at coordinate 11,302 of CAZVVS010000009.1, read as the reverse complement.
GTTGCCGGCTGCGAGCACGTACTCGGAGGAGTTCCTCGAGCGATATCGAGCAGCCCAGCGTGCGCGAGTCGCACGCCTCGACGCCCGAGCCCGGGAATTGATCGACGAGCAGCGCCGCAACCAGGCGAAGATGGCTGAAGAAGGCTTCTCGGAGCTCCCGCTGCGCGAGCGTCAGCACATCGCGCGACGTGCCTCCTCCACCCGGTTCATGACCGTGTTCCGCACGGAGGCAGACCCGTCGTACGTCGATCTCGATCTGCATTCGTGGAAGTCGACGCGCAAGCCGGGGTCGATCCTCGGGCCTCGGCCGGATGAGATCAACTACGCGGCAGACGGCTTCGGTCGGCTGACGACACCCCGGGCCTGGCTCAGTACCTGGTCGGGGCTGTCCACCCGGGCGAAGTTGCTGACCTCGGTCGAGTCGATTTGCGAACCGCTTCTCATCGTGAACTACACCCAGGACAACCTCTGTTTCCCGGACGACAACCATGGGCAGTTCCATGCCAGTCCGGCAGAGGACAAAACAATGGAGTACGTCGACTGCGACCACTTCGGTTTGCCAATCGACCAGCGAGAGATCGCTCTGAAGATAGTCACACGCTGGCTCGCCGACCGTTTCCCGCAGCGGCTGACGCCGACGCAGAGTAGCCGACGCGGCCACTCGTAACCTTGGAGGAACAGTAATGTCAGAAAAGACCACGCTCACCGTGGAGACCGTCCCGGATCTCTTCGCCGCCACCGATGCTCAAGATGCCGAGCGCATGGCTGGGTACTTCCATGATGACGTCGTCCTGATCTCGGGGAACGGCGATCCGATTCACGGTGTCGACAACCACGTGGCCACCCTCACCGGATTCGCGGCCGAACTGGGTGGGCTCCGCCACGAACTGCACAAGGTGTGGAGTGTCGAGGACGGGAAGTACATCGTCATCGTGATGACCGTCCACTGCACGCGCAAGGACGGCACCACGGTCAGCGTGCCGGGCGTTGACGTGCTCGAGGTCGAGGACGGTCTCATCCGCCTCTATCAGACCTACATGGATGCCGCCCCGGTGTTCGCGTAACTCCAGCAGCTGAACACAAGAACCGGCCGGTCCGCGCAGTGCGGGCCGGCCGGTTTCTGTCAGGTGGCCTGGGTTCCCTGCTCGCGCACGGATGCAAGGGCGTGTGCCCAAGCTTCGAGCTGGTCGAACATCGTTGCGGCGTACTCGGGGTTGTGGTCTCCGGGCGCGAACCTGGAAAAGTCGATGAAGTCGGTGATCAGGGACAGGGTGAGGGTCTGTCGCACGTGCGCGATCTGCAGCTCGCTGAGGATTCCACGCAGGTGTTCGATCGCACGCGCGGCGCCGACGCCGCCGTAGCCGACGAGGGCGGCGGCCTTGTTGTTCCACTGGGGCATCAGGGCGTCGATGGCGATCTTCAGTGGCCCCGGAATGGAGTGGTTGTACTCCGGCGTGACGAACACGAACCCGTCGAGCTCATCGATTTTCGCGGCCCACCGTCGGCTGGCTTCGTTTTCCGGGTTCGGCACGCGGGGAGAGGGTAGTCGAGGAGGTCGATCAGCTCGTAGGTGACGCCGTTGCGGCCCTGTGTCTGCTCCAGGGCCCAATCGGCGACCTGCTTGCCGTTGCGTTCGGGGCGGATGCTGCCGAGAATGATTCCGATACGGAGGTCGTGCATTATCAAGGGACTCTCTTTCTTCTCGAGGGGGCTCACAGGGTGATGGCGATCAGCACTGCCGAAGCGACGCCGAGGGTGATCAGCACGACGTTGACGGGCAGGACGTTGAACTCCTTGCGCTTGGCGTGCACGCCGATGGCGAGCACCTGGATGACGGTGAGTCCGATGACAGCGGCGAAGGAGACCCAGCCAGCCCATTCCCAGCCGGAGACGGTGTGCGCAATGATCAGTGGCACGATGGCGCCGACCGCGCCGACGACCTCCGCCCAGGCGGCGAGGTATGCCGGGCCCTTGCCGGTCGTCGCGGTCCAGGGCATCTTCTCCTGGAGCTGCGGCCACGGCGTCGAGGCTTTACCGCCTCCGGCCAAGAGGTTGATGGCGGCGACGATGCCGGTGATGATCCATGTTGCGATGAGCATGGTTGATTCCTTTCTCTGGGGGTCAGTTCCCGCCGCGGGCGAGCCGCATGAGGTCGGTGTCAAAGTCGACGTCGTCGACGGTCTGCTCGGAGCGCGTGGCGTTGCCGGCGAAGGAGTGCTGGTAGTCGCTCCATCCGCTATCGGCGATGTCCCGGCCGACGCCACTGACGATGAGGGCGGTGAGCTCTCCGGCGGCGCGGTTGACGCGCTTGCCGAGGTCGGAGGCGCCCCAGTCGGCGGGCTCGACGAAGAGCGAGGTCGGTGCGGGGAGGGCGCGCAGAAACGCGAACAGTGGGCGAAGGTGATCGTCGACCACCATCGCGTGCCGCGGCGATCCGGCGGTCGCGGCGAGGAGGACGGGCTTGGCGATGAGCAGATCGTTGTCGAGCAGGTCGATGAACGACTTGAACAGGCCGCTCATCCCGGCCTTGTAGACCGGGGTGGAGACGATCACTCCGTCGGCGGTCGCGAGCTTGTCGATCGCCTCCCGCACGGCCGGTGTCGGATAGCCGGAGACCAGGCTCTGGGCGATCTCCGTCGCGATCGGCGCGAGCTCGATGACGTGGGCCACTGCGTTGCGTCCGGTGTCGCGGAGCCGGTCGACGGTGGCTTGCGCGGCCCGGTCGGCGAGCATGCGCGTCGTCGACGGCTCCGAGGTGCCCGCGCTGATCGCGATGAGCTGGAACGGGGCTTCTCCGAGGCTCATGCGAACCTCGGCATGTTCGCGGGCTTGCTGGGATCGGAGTCCAAATACGGCAGCGAGCCGGAGGTGTTGTCGCCGGCGTTCGGCCGGGGGCGCGCCTGACGGGTTTCGCCGTCGCCATACTTGGCTTTCACGAGTGAGGCGTGCGTGGGTGCATCCGGGACACCGGGTGCGCGGCGTGCATCCATCTCTTTGCGGAGGACGGGCACCACCTCGGTCGCGAGCAGTTCGACCTGTTCGAGTGCGACATCGACCGGCATCGAGCCGAGGTCGATTGCCCAGAGCTGGCGCTGGTAATCGCCGAAACCCTCCTGGAAGGTGAGGGTCTTGTCGATGACCTCCTGCGGGGAGCCGACCGATAGCGGCGTGCTCTCGGCGAAGTCCTCCAGGCGCGTGCCGCGGAACATCGGGAATGACTCGAAGTAGGGGCGGAAGCCCTCATAAGCGTCCTGCGACCGGTGCGCGATGAACGACTGGCCGCCGAGGCCGACGATCGCATCCTGAGCGCGGCCGTGCCCGTAGTGCTCGAACCGCTGCCGGTAGAAGTCCACCAGCGGTTTGAAATGGAAGTTCGGTGCCAGGATGTGGTTCGCGAAGTAGCCGTTGCCGTAGAAGGCGGCCTGCTCGGCGATCTCCGGGGTACGGATCGCACCGTGCCACACGAACGGCGGCACACCGTCGAGGGGGCGGGGCGTGGAGGTGAAGCCCTGCAGCGGTGTGCGGTACTTGCCCTCCCAGTCCACGACGTCTTCGCGCCACAGCCTGTGCAGCAGGTTGTAGTTCTCCAGCGCGATTGGGACGCCTTCGCGGATGTCCTTGCCGAACCACGGGTACACCGGCACCGTGTTGCCACGGCCGAGCATGAGGTCGTTGCGGCCGTGGGCGAGGTGCTGGAGGAACGCGTAGTCCTCGGCGATCTTTACCGGGTCGTTGGTGGTGATGAGTGTCGTGGAGGTGCTCAGGAGGATGTTCTTGGTCTCCGCGGCGACGTAGGCCAGCAGGACGGGCGGGGCGGATGCGACGAACGGCGGGTTGTGGTGCTCGCCGAACGCGAACACGTCCAAGCCCAGCTCATCGGCGGCCTTCGCCAGCTGCAGGGTGTCGTGAATGCGCTCGGCTTCCGAGCGGGGGATGCCGGTGGCGGGGTCGGGGGCGATGTCGCCGACCCCGAAGATGCCGAAGTGCACGGGTGGTGGTTCCTTTCGCTGGTGCGTGGAAGGGGTCAGTGGCCGGTGTCGAGGCCGAGGTGGCGCCGGATGGCGGCGGTCACCTGTTCGACCTGGACGAGCTCGTCGGGTGAGAGGGCGTCGATGAACAATTCGCGGACAGCTCGAAGGTGCGGGATGGAGCCGGCCCGGAAGGCCTGGTAGCCCTCGTCGGTGAGGAGCACGTCGACGCCGTGCGCGTTGTCCGGACATCGGCTCCGCCGGATGAGGCCGCGCCTTTCCATCCGGCCCAGATGATGCGAGAGGCGGCTGCGTTCCCAGTCGACCGCGTCGGCCAGCTCCGCCGAGCGCAGGCTCCGACCGTCGGCCTCCGAGAGCGCCAGCATCACCTGGTAGTCGCCCGACGAGAGCGACGATTCGTTCTGCAGCCGGTTGGCCAGCCGGGACCGGAGCGCTTCGGAGGTCTCGACGTAGGCGCGCCAGATGCGCAGCTCGTCGCGCGTGGGTGTCTGGCGTTGGCGCTTCACGATGACGCATCTCCCATCGGGTTGATATGTCAACTCTAGACCAATAAATTGACGTGTCAACTTGACTTGCGGAGAGATGCCGAGTTAGGCGAACAGCGGGTTCACGTCCATGTAGATCTGGTAGTGCCGGATGAGGCCGTCCTCGAGGCGAAGCAGGTTGGTGCAGGGCAGGCTGATCTGGGTGCCGTCCTTCTTGGTGTAGTGGACGGTCATCACCGCGATGACGACCGTGTCGTTCTCAACGGCCCACACGTCGTGAATCTCGTGTCGGATGCTGTGCAGCGTGGCCATGAAGGCGGTGTTCGTGGCCGCGTAGCCGGCGACTCCGTGTGACGGCTCGTTGTTGCCGAAGACCAACTCGACGTCGTCATGAAAGTACGCGGGTACCTGGTCGGCGTCGCCGCTGTCGACCGCGGCGAAGAGGTCGGGGACGGTCTCTGCGGTGAGGATCTTCTTGGCTGTCATTATTCTTCCTTCTCAAGAGTGAAATCGGTGGGTTTGCGACGGGGCAGCGACGGCTGCGTCGGGGAGTCAGCGACCCTCGAATCGGCCCTCGCGCTTCTCCCGGAACGCCGTGACCGCTTCCACGAGATCCTGCGATCCCATGGTCGCTCCCTCGAAGGCGAGCGCCGCCTCGGCTACTTCGCCGGCGCGCTGGTGGCTGATCTGGTTGAGGGCGCGCTTGGTGCCCTGCACTGCGAGCGGCGGCAAGGCAGCCACCCGCTCCGCGATGGCGACGGCCTCGGCCCGGACCGACTCCGGCTCGTCGACCAGGTCGGTCACCAGACCGAACTCGTAGGCTTTCGGAGCTGTGATCCGGTCTCCGGTGAGGAGGTAGCGCCGCGCCCGCAGCATGCCAATCGCCTGCGGCCAGAACAAGGATCCGCCGTCGCCGGCGACCAGTCCGACGCCGACGTGCGTGTCGGCCAGCCAGGCACTGCGCGCGGCCACGACGATGTCGGCTGCCGCGACGATCGTCGACCCGAGTCCGACTGCGCCGCCCTGGAGGCCCACCACCAGGGGCTTGGTGAGGCGCAGGAGTTGCGCGAGCAGCCGGCGTCCACGGTCCAGGGTCTCGTTGCGGGCGACGAGATCCCGCTGGGCTTCGAGCATCAGGTCGAAGTCGCCGCCGGCGGAGAAGACCGACCCTTCGGCGAGCAATACCCCGACTCGGGTGCTGCTCGAGTCCTCCAGACGCGTGAGGACGTCGATGAACTCTTCCTCCTGCGTCGCATCGAACCTGTTGAGGACCTCGGGGCGGTTGAGCGTGATGGTCCACACCGTGTCGGTCTGGCTCACGGACAGGGTGGAGTACGAGTCGGAGGGGGCCTCCGAAGCGGGTGAAGCCGTGCCCCTCCGGGTGGCGGCAGAGGGAGTAGTCCTATTGAGATCCATGGTCTCGATTTTACGACTCGCTCGGTCGGTGACGTCAAGCCCTCGGAGAATTTCAACCCCAATATCTGCAGAGTATTGATGACGCACACTGTGGACGCTATAGTGAGACGAGCGAGTTCAAAAATGACTGGGGCGATGGTCGTGCCGGCAGGCGCGAGAACGAGAGGAGTCCGATGAGCGAGCAGATCTCAGGTGGGAGTGCGACGCCGGAGGGGGTGCTGGATGCAGAGATGCTGCGTCGCGCATTGGACGACGCCAACATTCCGACGTTGTTGCTGGTGGTCTATCAGCTGACCGGCGATGAGAAGTGGCTGCGCGAGCCGTACGTCCCACGGCGGGGGGCGACGCTGGACGACAACGACTCCGGCCAACTCGCCGAGGACACGCAGTACGAGGTTCGCGAGGCGGCTTTCGAGGCGATTGCCGCCCGCGAGGCCGGCGCGGAGTCTCCGGTGGAGCTGACTCCCGAGCGGATCACGGAGCTGCTCGGCTATTCACTGATCGATACGGTTCCGGTGGAGTACGGCGAGCTGCTCGCCGAGGAATTCGGTCTCAACGATCGCGGTGCCGCGCCCGTAGAGCCGGTTCCGTCAGGCTCCGACGTCCTCATCATCGGTGCCGGAATGGCCGGTCTCGGTATGGCGGTGAAGCTCAAGGCCGCGGGTATTCCGTTTCAGGTCGTCGAGAAGGACCCCGATGCCGGCGGCGTGTGGCTGCAGAACACCTACCCCGGCTGCGGCGTCGACACCCCGAGTCACCTGTACTCCTTCTCCTTCGCGCCCAACGCGCAGTGGTCGAGGTTCTTCGCCAAGCGCGACGAGATTTGGGGCTACCTGAGTGACATCGCGGACCGCTACGACCTCCGGTCGTCGATCAGCTTCGGAACCGAGGTGGTCAGCGCGACCTACGACGAGGCTGCGGGCATGTGGGACACCGTGGTTCGCAAGGACGGCGTCGAGCAGACCCTGACCACCCGGGTGTTGATCAGCGCAGTCGGTCAGGTCAGCATCCCGTCTCTGCCGTCCATCCCCGGACTGGACGAGTTCGAAGGCGCCGTGATGCATACGGCGCGTTGGGACTCCTCCGTCGACCTAACCGGAAAGAGGGTGGCGGTCACCGGAACGGGCGCCAGCGCCATGCAAGTGGTGCCGACGATCGCGGAAAGCACCGACGAACTGGTCATCTTCCAGCGGTCCAAGCAGTGGGTCATGCCGCACCCGAACTATCACCGCGATGTGCCGGAGGGCGTTCGGTATCTGATGGGCCGAGTGCCCGAGTATGGAGCGTGGTACCGACTGAGGGCGTTCTGGAACTTCGGCGACAAGCTCCACCCCGCCTTGCAGATCGACCCAGAGTGGCAGCACCCGGAGCGATCGGTGAACGCCGTCAGCGAGCGGCACCGCATCTTCCTGACCAAGTACATCGAGCGGCAGCTCGGCGATCGTAAGGACCTCCGTGACCTGTGCGTGCCGGAGTATCCGCCGTACGGTAAGCGTCCGCTTCAGGACAACCACTGGTTTGACACCGTGAAGCGAGACAACGTCAAGCTGGTCGGCAGCGCGGTCGATCATGTGCGCAGCGGCTCGGTGGTCGGTCGCGACGGCGAGGAACACGACGTCGATGTGCTGGTCCTGGCCACCGGATTCAAAACCCTCCAATTCCTGGCCACCATCGATGTCCGCGGCAAGGACGGCCGGTCGTTGCATGAGCAGTGGGGACCCGATGACGCCCGCGCCTACCTGGGTGTCACCGTCGCCGGTTTCCCCAACCTTTACATCCTCAACGGGCCGAACACTCTGGCCGGCCACGGCGGAAGCGCTTTTGTCGCGGTGGAGATGCAGATCGGATACGTCATGCAGTGCCTGTCTTACATGATCGATCACCATCTCGCGAGCTTGGAGGTCACCGAGGACTCCTACTGGGCGTACAACAACGACCTCGATGCCGCACTGAACCGGTCGATCTGGTCGCACAAGGGCATGACGACCTACTACCGCAACGACGCCGGACGAGTGGTGGTGGCGAGTCCGTGGACCTACCTGGAGTACTGGCGCCGGATTCACGCCTTCGCCCCGGAGGACTATGCCGCGCGTGAGCTGGAACCCAGCCCGGTGAGTTGAGGTTGCGGAGCGATGCCGACGATCGGATCGATCCTGCTGCAGAACGCCGCTCGTGTCCCGGATCGGGAGTCGGTCGCGGCCGGCCGGGCGCCCGGGTCGCCGGCCGACGACGTGCGCTGGACCTGGGCGCATCTCGCTGCGCTCACTCGGCGAAGGGCCACGGTGCTGGAACACTGGGGCGTCGGCGCGGGTGATCGCGTCGCCGTCGTGGCTGCCAACAGTTCCGACTACATTGCCGGCGAACTCGCCGTGCTGCTCCTCGCTGGCATCGTGGTACCGGTCAACACCAAGCTCGCGGCTCCCGAGCTGCGCACGGTGCTTGAGGACTGCGAGCCGACGCTGATCCTGGTCGACGAGGAGCACCGTGGTCATGTGGAGGCAGCGGCCCACGGGCTCGGGAGGGTCGGTGGCTTCGACGAGCTCTCGTCCGAGGCGCTTGATGCCGAGCCACTCGACGGTGACCGGGCCCGTGAGGACGACGATGCGCTCATCACCTATACCTCGGGCACAACCGGCCGGCCCAAGGGCGTCCTGATCGACCACCACCGGGCAATCTGGGCGGGGCTGGCTCAAATCACCTCACTCGGAATGCGCGACGGCGACCGATATCTTCATCTGTCGCCCTTTTACCACTCCGGCGGTGTGGTCTTCCGGACGGCGACGACGCTCCTGGGCGGTGCACATGTCATCGGCGGCGCCTTCGAGCCGGCCGCCACCCTGGCGTTGCTGGAGGCTGAGCACATCACCGCCTTCCTCGGCGTTCCCACGATGTACCAGCAGTTGCTGGCGCACCCGGACATCGGCCGCCGCGATCTGAGCCGCCTTCGGATAGCGGTGTTCGGTGCTGCCGCGATGCCGGCCGCCACCATCGAGGAGCTGCTGACCAGGCTTCCAGGGGTCGACCTCTTTCAGATGTGCGGGCAGACCGAGGCCGGTCCCACGGGTCTCTACTCCACCACCGAGCAGCTCCGGGAGCGGCCGGACTCGACCGGGCATCTCTCGCAGCCCTTCCTCGAACACCGCGTGGTCCGCGCCGACGGGAGTCCGGCAGAAGCCGGCGAGGTCGGGGAGCTGCTCTTCCGCGGCGAAGCGGTGATGAAGGGGTACTGGGGTAGGCCGGATTCCACCGCCGAGGCCATGGAGGACGGTTGGCTGCACACCGGAGACCTCTTCCGCAGTGACTCCGATGGTGCACTCGTTCTGGTGGACCGGCTCAAGGACATGATCATCTCCGGCGGTCAGAACGTGTACTCGGCCGAAGTGGAGCAAGCGATCCGTGCCCATCCGGCAGTCCTGGACTGCGCTGTCGTCGGCCGCCCGCATGACCTATACGGTGCGACGGTCGTCGCCGCGGTCCAACTCCGGGACGGGGCTTCCTTGAGCCTGGATGAGCTTCGAGGATTCTGCGAGCCGCGGCTTGCGCACTACAAGATTCCCCGTGACCTGAACGTACTGGAAACGCTGCCGCGGAACGGCGCCGGAAAACTGCAGAAGCACTGCATTCCCAGCGACTGAGGCCGCGGGCTACCCACTCCGTGCGCAGGGGGCAGAGTTCGGATGAACTGGGTCTCAGTCCCAGAATCGGGGAGTGCGCTTGTCCCGGAACGCAGCCCGCGCCTCCGCGTAGTGGGGGTGATTCTGGGCGATTCCTTGTGCCGTCGCCTCGGCATCGAGTTGTTCGGGCAGGGTTCTGTCCCAGGCTCGGGCCAGGAGTTCTTTGACGGCACCCACTGAGGCTGAGGAAGCCGCCAGGCCGGCCGCCAGCTCGTGCGCGCGCTTGAGCAGTTGATCGGCGGGTACCACTTCGTTGACCATGCTCCATGAGAGCGCGTCTTCGGGGAGGATCCGTCCTCCCAGCAGGGCGATCTCGGTGGCACGGGTGCGACCGACGGTACGAGGCAACAGCCAGGTGGCGCCCGCATCGGGTACCAATCCCACTCGGACGAAGGAGAGCTGGAAGTAGGCGGAGTCGGCGACGATCCGGAAGTCGCTGGCGAGGGTCAGTGAGAAGCCGGCTCCGGCCGCGGGCCCGTTGACAGCGGCGATGAGCGGAGTTCGCATGGCCATCATCTCGAGGACAAGGGGTGTGTAGTAGTCGCGGACGACCTGCTCGGCATCGCTTGGTCCCGCGCTCAGATCCGCGCCGGCGGAGAATGCCCGCCCCGCTCCGGTGAGGACGATGACGCGCACGTCGGTGTCGGCCTCGAGTTCTTGGAGCTGGCCACGCAGATCCACGAGTAACGCATGGCTAAGGGCGTTGAGACGCTCGGGGCGATTGAGCGTCACCACCGCCACGCCGTCGGAGCCGATCTGGACAATGAATCCCTGCTCACTCATGAGCTCTCCTCCCGCGCCGTCCAGCGCGTGCTCAATACTTGGCGGAACCCCGCCTGAGCCATGTTCTCAGTCTGCGACACTACGCACAGTGTATATGAGACACACAAAGTCAATAAATGTTGTCAAGTGGCTTGGAGTCTGATGGTCGTCATCGTGCCTGCCGGGTCACGATCCTCGCAATCGCCTGCCCTGGTAAGGATGCTTATGTAGACTGTTCGTGTCATAAAAGGCTGGGTCGGCCGCGTTGTCCGCGCGGCAGGGGGCTGGGTATGCGAGAATCCGGTTGTCGATATGGCTGACCCAGGTGTGAGGAGGGCGCAGTGGCGAAGCAAGCGGCAGCGCAGACGTCGGAGACGGCGGCCCACGATCGCCCTGCGGTGCGGGAACGGGGGCGTCCGCGTCTCAAGATCGATATGGAAGCGGTCACCGCGGCCGCCTCGGAGATCTTTGCCGAAAGCGGCTACGAAGCAGTCTCGATCGAGTCGGTCTCGGCGCGGCTCAACGTTTCCCGGGCCACCCTCTATCGCACGGTGCCCACCAAGGACGCGCTGCTCGGCGTCGTCTTCGAGAAGAATCTTACCGAGCTGTACCGGGAGGCGGAGCTCGCAACCAATGTTCACCAGGAGCCGAAGTGCGCACTGCGGAATCTGATTCGCGTACATGTCGCCGCTGCGGTGCGGATGGGGCCCTTCATGACGGTCTTCTCGAGTCCCACGTCGGCGGGTGGCGACTCGAGTCAATGGCGCGAGTGGTCGCATTCCTACGAGACGATCTGGCTGACCGCCGTGACGCGGGCGATGGATGCCGGGGCACTCCCGGTGGCTGACGTTCGCGTCACGACCCGACTCATTCTGGGCATGCTGATCTGGGTCTCCCGCTGGTACCGGCCGGGGCCGGGAGCCACGGGAGACGACATCGCCGACATCGCGATCGGCCTCGTCCTCAAGGACTGAGG
>CAZVVS010000008.1:0-29249 GCA_964630585.1 uncultured Gordonia sp. | reverse complement strand
CTGCGCAACGAGATCCAGGTCATCGAGACGATCCTCTCGCTCAACCCCAACGACCTCTACGATGTCGTCGCGATCAACGCCGCATCGGCGTCGACGCAGATCGCCGGCCTGCCGTTCTCCGGCCCGGTCGGCGGCGTCCGCGTCGCACTCATCCCCACCGACGAGAACAAGGCCGGCCAGTGGGTCGCGTTCCCGACCGTCGAGCAGCTCTCCGGCGCCGTGTTCAACATGGTCGTCGCGGGGCGCATCGCCTCGGGTGAGGGCGACAACGCCGACGTCGCGATCATGATGGTCGAGGCCGAGGCCACCGACAATGTGCTCGAGCTCATCGCCGGTGGCGCACAGGCGCCCACCGAGGAGATCGTGGCCGAGGGCCTCGAAGCCGCCAAGCCGTTCATCGCCCGGCTCTGCGAGGCGCAGAAGCGGCTCGCCGAGGCCGCCGCGAAGGAGACCGGCGAGTTCCCACTGTTCCCGCCGTACGAGGCCGACGTGTTCGAGGCCGTGCAGGGCGCGGCGTCGGAGAAGCTGTCGCAGGTCCTGACCATCGCCGGCAAGCAGGAGCGCGACGACAAGACCGACGAGCTCAAGGCGGAGCTGCTCGCCGAGCTCGGCCCGAAGTTCGAGGGCCGCGAGAAGGAGATCGGCGCTGCGTACCGCTCGCTGACCAAGAAGCTCGTCCGCCAGCGCATCCTGACCGACCACTTCCGCATCGACGGCCGCGGCATCACCGACATCCGGTCGCTCTCGGCCGAGGTCGCGGTCATCCCGCGCGCCCACGGCAGCTCCCTGTTCGAGCGCGGCGAGACCCAGATCATGGGCGTCACCACACTGGACATGATCAAGATGGCCCAGCAGATCGACTCGCTCGGCCCGGAGAAGTCCAAGCGCTACATGCACCACTACAACTTCCCGCCGTACTCGACCGGTGAGACCGGTCGCGTCGGGTCGCCCAAGCGCCGCGAGATCGGCCACGGCGCACTCGCCGAGCGCGCCTTGGTGCCGGTGCTACCCAGCGTCGAGGAGTTCCCGTACTCGATCCGCCAGGTGTCCGAGGCCCTCGGCTCCAACGGCTCGACCTCGATGGGCTCGGTCTGTGCGTCGACGATGTCGCTGCTCAACGCCGGTGTCCCGCTGAAGGCGCCGGTCGCCGGCATCGCGATGGGCCTGGTTTCCGACGAGGTGACCATCGACGGCAAGTCCGAGACCCGCTACGTGGCGCTGACCGACATCCTCGGCGCCGAGGATGCGTTCGGCGACATGGACTTCAAGGTTGCCGGTACCAAGGATTTCGTGACCGCGCTGCAGCTCGACACGAAGCTCGACGGCATCCCGTCGAAGGTTCTCGCCGGTGCGTTGAGCCAGGCGCGCGACGCCCGTCTCACGATTCTCGACGTCATGGCCGAGGCCATCGACGAGCCCGACGAGATGAGCCCGTACGCGCCGCGCATCACGACCATCAAGATCCCGATGGACAAGATCGGCGAGCTGATCGGCCCCAAGGGCAAGACGATCAACGGCATCACCGAGGAGACCGGAGCCAACATCTCCATCGAGGACGACGGCACCGTGTTCGTCGGCGCGACCGACGGCCCGTCGGCGCAGGCCGCGATCGACAAGATCAACGCCATCGCCAACCCGCAGCTGCCGAAGGTCGGCGAGCGCTTCCTGGGCACGGTCGTCAAGACCACCGCCTTCGGCGCGTTCGTCTCGCTGCTTCCGGGCCGCGACGGCCTGGTGCACATCTCCAAGCTCGGCAAGGGCAAGCGCATCGACAAGGTCGAGGACGTCGTGAACGTCGGCTCGAAGCTGCGCGTGGAGATCGCCGACATCGACGAGCGCGGCAAGATCAGCCTCGTCCCCGTCGCCGATGAGGCGCCTGCCGACGCCTGATCGCCAGCATCGCATCCGCGCGGTGGTTTGTGACCTCTACGTGGTCACAATCCACCGCGCTGTTCGTTTGGCGCGCTACTTTGCGACGACGATGTCGCGCTCGTTCATCCCGGCCAGTCCTGTCGCGACCCCGCTGATTGCGACGACGACGAGCAGTGTCACCGCAGTCCAGGGCATCCATCCGCCGACACCGCCGGTCACGCCATCGGGCCCATGGCCGAGCAGCGCGGTTGAGCGCGCCCATCCGGGTAGTCCGACCAACTCGGCGAACACCGCGGTGAAGGCACTCCACGCGACGACCGCCCAGACGATCGACGACTGCCGGGGAAGCCAACCCACCGCGGCGGCGGCGATCCCGGTCGCCGCGAGTATGCCGGGCGCTTGGGCCAGCGGGTACGCGAGGGCCCATCGTGACGTCGCAGGGTCGGCTACGGCGTAGGTGACGGCCGCCTGCACGGCCGCGCCGACCACCAGCAGGGCAATCGACCCGACGACGGCGAGCACGATCCGTGCGAGAAGTGGTCCGGTCCGGCGGATTCCGGTTGCCAACTCCGTGTCGAGCAGACCACTGTGTTCTTCGGTGCAGGTGTGCAGCACCGTGTGCACCCCGTAAACCATCGGGAGTACCACGATGAACACGTAGCTGAACGAGAAGTACTGGCGCACTGGATCGGTCGCCGACGATAGGTCGTCGAACATCGACCCGGTCGCCGAGTCGGTGCCGACCAGTGTGATGAGCGCATGGCTCATTCCGCCGAACAAGGCGGCGATGCCGGCTACGGGCAGACACCAGAGGAGCAGGGAGCCGCGGTTGAGGCGCCAAACCAGTGACGACGGCGTCACCTCGGCCAGACGGCGGGGCCTGCGAGGAACAGGAGCGAGGAGCCCGGCGCCGAACTCCCGACGGGAGCGGGCGGCGAAAGCAGTCGTGAACAACGCCGCGGAGACTATTGCCGCGGCTACCAACGGGCCCGGGTTGTTGTGGGTGTACGGGGCGACCGCGTCTTTGATGCCGAACCAGCTCACCGCGCGAAGCCAGTGCCACGGGGTCAGGTCGGCGCCCACTCGGGCGGCAAACGCCGCCGCAAGCACGACCCAGGCTGCTCGGCGCGTCGAGGACGCGTCCCAGAAGAGTTCCGACACCACCAGTGTCGTGGCACCGACACCGATACCGGTCATCGCGACGACCAGCCCGAATGCAGCCGCGCCGGCGACGGTCATCTCGGTGGAGCCCACGGCCTGCAACGCCAGGACAAGGCCGGCACCCAAACCGAGCATCGCGTTCGTCGCGATGAGCACCATCGCGATCGCCGCAGTAGGAGTCCACCGCCCGAGACCGGCGGTAGCGACCACCTCGGCGCGCCCCTGGTCCTCATCGACCCGCGTCATCGAGACGGCGAGAGTCAGAGTCATCACTGCGGTCAGCCCGATCACGTAGGTGCCCATCTCCCATTGCGCCAGTTGGCCGAGGGTGCCGGGCAGCGGGAGCTGTCCGTACAGGACTTTGGTGGCGTCATTGCCCCGCAGGCTGTCGACCAGGGAGGCGCGTGAGGCGAGGTCGGGATAGGCACTCTTGTAGCTCGGCGCGGTGACGGCGACGAGGCCGATGATCGGCACCAGCCAGCACGCCAACCGCAGCCGGTACCGGCGAACCGTCAGGCGCAGCAGCGGACCGAGTCCGCGCAGGTCCGATCCGAGGGTCGTCGAGGGTGTCGCGAGCACGGTCATGTCACGCCCGTCCCGTAGTGCCGCAAGAACAGTTCTTCCAGGCTCGCCGGGGTGCAGGTCACATCGGTGACCCCCCGCGCCGATAGGACGCCCAGGACATGGGGGACCTCGCTGCGCGGGACTGCCCAGCCGACCTCCCCGTCGGCGGCGTCGGAGGCCGATTCCGACGGAGAGAGGCCGAGTGCGGCGATGTCGTCGACGAGGCCGGGTGGCGGTGAGCCGACGCGGATCGTCGTCGCCGAGAGGTGTCGCAGTGCCGAGAGTGGTGCCGACTCGACCTGCCGACCGTCCTTGATGATGGTGACGTAGTCGCACAGCCGGTCGACCTCGGCGAGGATGTGGCTCGACAGCAACACACCGCGGCCGTCGGCGGCGGCCTCGGAGACCAACGAACCGAAGAGGCGTTCCATGAGCGGGTCGAGTCCCGACGTCGGCTCGTCGAGGATCAGGAGCTCGGTGGGCGCTGCGAACGCCGCTATCAGCGCGAGTTTCTGCCGGTTCCCCTTGGAATAGGCCCGCACCCTCTTGTCGGGGTCGAAATCGAAGCGTCCGATCAGGTCGGCCTCGACATCGGGGCGACGGGCACCGCGCAGTCCGGCGAGCGCGTCGAGGACCTCCGCGCCGGTCAGATTCGGCCAAAGGATGACGTCACCGGCGACGTAGGAGACTCGGCGGTTGATGGCCGACGCCTCGCGGGCGGGATCGGCACCCAGGACGGTGATCGATCCGGCGTCAGCGTGATAGAGGCCGAGAAGCGTGCGGAGCGTAGTGGACTTGCCCGCGCCGTTGGGGCCGAGGAATCCGTGCACCTGCCCCGGTGAGACGGTCAGGTCGAGGCGGTCGACGGCGACGAGCGACCCGAACCGCTTGATCATCCCCCGGACGTCGATCTGGTTCATAACGGCGACTCCTCGTCGACGATCGCCGGGTGCTGGGCACCGAGACTCCCGAGCCATTCCGCTGCCAGGGCTTCGACGTCGACGTCGGGGAACGCGATCCGTACCAGGCGGCTACCCAGGGTGGTGACCATCCCGCCGCCGGGTGCGGTGATCGAGGCGAGTACTTCGGCGTACAAATCGGGGTGTTTGGCCATTGACCGGGACACGGTCGCGGTGACCATGGCGCGTGCCTCGAGGTCGTCGGCGTCCTGCGCGATGCGCGCCATTGATTCGAAGATGCTGACGATGTCGTCCTCGTCGTCGGCATCGAGTGCGGCGATGAGATCGTCGACTGCCGGAGGCAGCTGTCCGCGCACCGCCAATACCGTGGCCATCGAACGTTCCGTCTCCATCGCCTGTCGCGACCGGTCGTCGGGCATTCGTTCGGCGAGCCGCCGGTAGAACGCGGAAAGACCGGCCGGTAGGGGAGACACGTCCTCGTCGTTCTCGGTCCGTTCGATGAGCGCGCAGACGCTCGCGCGCGTGGCCTGCAGTCGTGCGAGATGTCGGTCGATGTCGGCGAGGACGTGGGTGAGTTCTCCGACGACGGCTTCGGAATCCAGTGGACCGGCGGCGGGAAGCAAGTCTCGGATCGCAGTGAGGGACAACCCGCTCGTGACCAGCCACCGGATGCGGAGCACCCTGGCGAGGTGGTCGAGGCCGTAGTCGCGCGCACCGCCGGCGGTCGCGGGCACATCGAGCAAACCGAGGTGGTGGTAGTGGCGGACCGTGCGAACGGTGGTGTCGGCCAGGTCCGCGAGCTCGGAGACCTTCATGCCTCCATCGTGCGCTGTGACGTTACGTCACAGTCAAGGATCGCCGGAGAGGGGGCCGAATGTGCTGCGCCTCAGCCGACGGTGATCGGTGCCGTCGTGCCGGTGAATTCCCGTAGTGCGCCCGACGGTGCTTTCGCGTCGCCGTAGTAGCGGATCCGGTACGTACCGGCGGTACCGCGGGGGATGCGCCAGACGATCGTCGTCAGCGACGCGGAGTCGTTGCCCGCCGGACGCGCCCAGTGCAGTTCCGTCGACTCGTGGTCGTCGTTGAAGACGGTGGTCCAGCCGGTCGCGGTGCGCTTCTCGACGGCGAAGTAGCCCTTGGTGTTGCGGCCCCGGCGGATCCGGTTGGTCGGGAAGGCGCCGCAGAACACGGCCCGCACCGTGTCGCCGCCGCGGGCGCGGCCCGCAGGCGCGGAGACGACGTCGCCGAAGCGCTTGCCCGGGATCGGGGTGTCGGCGGGCTGGGCGCCCAACAGTTCGGGCTGCATCCCCGAGTTGTCGGCCGGCCGTGGACCGGTCGACAGTCGCGCCCCGCGCGCCATCGCGCGGGCCATGCCGTGGAATTCCTGCTGGTAGGCACAGAGCGTCCAGCGTCCGAACATCGTCTCGCCGCCCTCGTACTGCTGTGAGACGTACTCCTCGGGCGTCGTCACGTACTGGCTGTAGCCGTTCGAGTACCCCTGTAGCAGGACGTTGTGCAGCGGTACGCCCAGTGCGTCGGCGACGACGCGCCGGATGCGCAATCCGGCCACGATCGTCGCCTCGGCGGGTACGGCGGCCAGCACCAGATCACCGATGCGGATGAGCTGCAGCGGTAGTGTCTGCTCGATCCAGGGCCGCGGCGGAAGGATTCCGAGCGGGAAAAGTATGGCCTTGGGCGCCTGGTTGTCGATGATCCACGGCTCCGGCGTCGGGGTTGCGCCCGCGCCCAGGGCCATCGCGAACTCGTTGCGGACGCCCTCGTTGAGGAAGCCCAACTGGCTGCGGGTGTTGTCCTCCTGGCTCGTCGCCGCAGCGGCGGCACCCATCATCGCCGGCGACGTGCGGGCCGGGCGGCCACTCGGGGTGAAGTCCCCGCTGATCGCGACGTCGGCAAGGTTGACGTACCGCGCGGCGGCATCGACGCCGCCACGGCTCATCGTCGACGCGGAGTCGAGTGCGCGTTGCGAAGCGCGGTCCTGTCGCTGTCCGATGATGATGCGGTTGGTGCGGTGATCGGCGGTCGGGCCACCGGGGTGCATCTTGCGCAGCCACAGATTGGGCGTCATGTCGCCGGCGTTGGTCTGGGCGTGGGCGCTGATGACGCCGGGGTCGCGCTGTTCGGCGAGGTAGGCGGCGTATCCCTTGTTGTCCGAGGAGATGAGGAAGTTGGCATCGGTCAGCGACGTGCCGTGCGTCGCGAACCAGGTGATCTCGCCGATCACGGAGCCGCCCTGCCGCAGTCGCAGCGCCGTGACCTGGGGGTCGATCCGCTGCGGGAAGTGGCGCTGATCGGCGGCGGGGTTGAGGACGAATGCCGGTTGGGAGCGGTTCGCGCTCGCATTGTGCAGCTCGGAGTGCCCGAGTTCGACGGTGCCGGGTGCGAGGCTGCTGTGCGCCTGCTCGACGGCGTCGAGCAACCCGGCCATTTCCGCGACCAGCGAGTTGTGCCGGTGGCCCTTGGCGGCCAGCACATACGCGTAGTCCCAGGACGTTCCGCCGCACGAGTTGTGGTTGTGGGTCGCGTTGATGTTGACGTTGTGCAGGTTGTAGGTGTTGCCGTAGCGCTTGGCCAACTCCGCCAGAAGTAGCGAGTGGTGGGAGGTGAACACGCAGGCGAGGTCGGCGGTGATGAACAGGACCCGTTTACCCGTCGCGGCGTCGGCGATGATGAACGCGCGCGCCCAGGTGCGCTGCAGAAGGCCGTTGGTCACCTGGTCCATGTCGGAGTAGCCCATCATTCCCTGGCCGGCGATGGCGCCGGTCAAGTCGCCCTTGCCTGCACCGACGAGGTAACCGCCGGGTGCCGCTTGGGCGCCGCCGGGTCGGGTCGCCGTGCTGGCGGCACCGATCAGCCCCACACCGGCTGCCGTGGTCGCCGATGCGCGCAGGAACCCGCGCCGTGAGACTCCGGCCATGACACCCCTCGAGACTGTGAATGCGATCTTGTTGAGGAGAAGGGTATCTGGCCTGGTCTAGGGTGGCGGCCGTGGCCACCGGAACACCAGCGATCAGCGCGCTGCGCGCAGCGGGCGCGGCCTTCTCGGTCCACGAATACGAGCACGACCCGCGCGCGGCGTCCTACGGCCTGGAGGCCGCGGCGGCGCTGGGTGTCGACGCAGAGCGCGTGTTCAAGACCCTGCTCGCCGACGTCGACGGCGAGCTCTGCGTCGGCATAGTGCCGGTGACCGAGTCGTTGGACCTCAAGGCCCTTGCCGCTGCTGTGGGCGGTAAGAAGGCGCGAATGGCCGATCCCACCGTCGCCGCGCGCGCCACCGGATACGTCGTCGGCGGCATTTCCCCGATCGGCCAGAAGCGCCCCCACCGCACCGTTCTCGACGAGACCGCCGACCTGTGGGACACCGTGTTCGTCTCCGGTGGGCGTCGCGGTCTCGACGTCGAGCTCGCACCCGCAGATCTGATTGCGCTGACCGGCGCGACGGTGGCCGAGATCAGCACCACCACGCGCTGATGCCAATTAGGCTCGGGCCCATGAACCTCGACGAGTACATGAGCCACGATGCGACGGGCCTGGCCGAATTGGTCGCCGCCAAGGAAGTCACGCCCAAGGAACTTCTGACGCTCGCCCGCAAGCGGGCCCAGCAGGTCAACGGCAAGCTCAATGCGATCGTCATCCCCGTCGACAAAGAAGCCGACGCGCAGGTCAAGGGCGACCTGTCGGGCCCGTTCGCCGGAGTCCCGTTTCTCATCAAGGATTTGTCGCAGGAGTACAAGGGCTATCCGACGACGTGTGGCTCGCGAGCGCTGCGCAACGACGTCGCCACGGAGAACGCCCTGGTCACCCAGCGCTTCCTCGACGCGGGACTGGTGGTCTTCGGCAAGACGGCGACACCGGAGCTGGGTGCCAAGGGCATCACCGAGTCGAAGCTGTGGGGTCCGTGCCGCAATCCGTGGGACACCACCCGCACGCCGGGCGGATCGTCGGGCGGATCGGCGTCGGCGGTTGCGGCGGGAGTCGTGCCCGCGGCGGGTGCCAATGATGGTGGCGGATCCATTCGCATTCCCGCCGGGTGCAACGGATTGGTCGGCCTCAAGCCGAGCCGCGGCCTGACGCCTTACGGGCCGCAGACCGGCGAGCCCATGTTCGGTATGGCGGTCCACGGTGTGGTTGCGCGGACGGTGCGCGACAACGCCGGGCTGATGGATGCCATCATCGGGCGCAACCAGCTCGCGGACTTCGCCGGCGCGATGCCGTCGCGCAAGTTCGTCGAGGTGATCAAGAAGAAGCCGCGCAAGCTCAGGATCGGGTTCTCCGCCCAGTCGGCCATCACCGCCAAGCCCGACCCGGAGGCGGTCAAGGCCGTCGAGGCGACGGCGCAGCTGTTGACCGATCTGGGCCACGACGTCGAGGAGGTCAAGCCCCCCTACGACGACAAGGCGCTGGCGGAGACGTTCCTGAACATCTGGTTTGCCCAACTGGCCGGACAGCTCGCCGACATTAAGGCGCGCACGGGCGCCAAGGACGGTGACTTCGAGTCCGACACGCTTGCGATGGCTGAGATCGGGCGGGCCAACGGCGCCGTCGGTGCATTGCAGGCGCTGGCGAGGGTCGTCGAGTACACGCATGCGATGGAGGCGTTCTACACCGACCACGACTTCTTCCTGACGCCGACGATCGCGCGCAAGCCGGTGAAGATCGGGGAGCTGGAGACTGCGGCACCGCTGCAGGTGGCCTCGCGGCTGGTGCACCGGATTCACGGCGGCAAGGCGCTATTGGCGACCGGTGTCATCGAGCAGATGATCGTCGACAACCTCGGTTGGGTGCCCTATACCCAGATGGCGAACATGACTGGTCGCCCTGCGATCAACGTGCCCGTCTACTGGACTGCCGACGGCCTTCCGCTGGGCGTGCAATTCAACGGTGCCCTCGGTTCCGACGGTGCGCTACTGCAGTTGGCCGCCCAGCTGGAGGAGGCGGCGCCGTGGGCGCAGCGCTTCCCGGCCGAGCCCAAGCACCACCTGGCCGACTGACGCGGCTCAACGGGGCCGAACGCCGACGACCGAATAGACGAACTCCGGCGGTACGTCATAGGCGAAGGTGCGCAGCGGTAGGCGTGCCAACACGTCGTCTGACAGCGCCACCTTGTAGTGCAGTGACAGACTCCCGGTGAACTTCGGGTCGACGACGGAGAGGTCGGGCAGGTCGAGCAGTAGGCCGGTCCCGTCGAGCGCGGCGGTCACGTTTGTGCCGCGTGCCCCGTGCCAGGGGTAGTCGACCGCACGGCCGGCCTTCTTGGGCACGGTCGAAAGCGTGCCGAGCACCCGTCGCTTCGTCAGGGCCAGCGCGCCGACGTAGCCGCGGATATTGCTGGCCGACGACTTGCCCGGCACCTTGCCGGAGAACCTGAAGGTGACGGGGACGGACTCCTCGAGGAAGACCACCCCTTCGGATTCGACGGCGGCCCGCATGTCGTCGGGCAGCTTGCCGACACCGAGGAGCTTGCGCAGGAAGACGGCCATGCGTGGAGATTACCCGCGGCGGCAGCCGCCGCTATCTGGATCGGGTGGGGCACTGTCTCGCCGCGTCTCACTAGACTGGCGGGGTCGCATCGGTGAGGAGAGGCGTTTCATGGCGGACAGCATCAAAGTCGGCGTACTCGGCAGCAACGGCAAGGTCGGGCAGGCGATCGTCGCGGGCGTTCAAGCGGCCGCGGACACTGAGTTCACCGTCGGCGTCGACAAGGACGATTCGCTGTCGTCGTTCGTCGACTCGGGTACGCAGGTCGTCGTCGACTTCACCCATCCCGACGTCGTCATGGGCAACCTGGAGTTCTTGGTCGACAACGGGATCCACGCGGTCGTCGGGACCACCGGGTTTACTGCCGAGCGCCTTGACCAGGTGCGGGCGTGGGTCGACGCCAAGCCCGGCGTCGGGGTGTTGATCGCGCCGAACTTCGCCATCGGCGCCATCCTGTCGATGCACTTCGCGCAGCAGGCCGCGCGGTTCTTCGACTCCGTCGAGGTCATCGAGCTGCACCATCCGCAGAAGGCCGACGCGCCGTCGGGTACCGCCGGACGCACCGCGGAGCTGATCGTGGCCGCACGCGCCGAGGCCGGGTTGGCGCCGATGCCCGACGCCACGTCGACCGGCTTGGAGGGGGCGCGTGGAGCCGTCGTCGGGGATGTCCACGTCCATTCGATCCGGCTGTCCGGGTTGGTCGCCCACCAGGAGGTGCTGTTCGGCACGCAGGGGGAGACGCTGACCATTCGGCACGATTCGATGGACCGCACGTCGTTCGTGCCCGGCGTGCTGCTGGGCGTGCGCGAGGTCGGTGGACACCCGGGGCTGACCGTCGGGCTCGATGCGTTCATGAACCTCTCGTAGGAGCGTCGACGATGAGCGCCGATTCGGCCAAGCCCGTGGGTAAGCGCAGTGCCACGCCGACGTTGCTGATGATCGGCCTGCTCGTCGTCGGGCTGATCATGTACATGGTGATCCTCGGCTGGCGCGGCTTCCAGTTGATCGCCTCGGGAACCGCGGCAGGGATCGGAGTGGGGATCGGCGTGCTGATCCTGCCGGTGTTGGGCGCTTGGATGATCTATTCGACGCTGGCGGCGGGGCTTTGGCACCAACGGCTGGTGGCTGCGGCGCAAGCAGTAGGGCGCGACCTCGACGTTTCCGAACTGCCGCGGCGCGCTTCGGGTCGTATCGAGCGCGAGGCAGCCGACGAGTTGTTTGCGCAGGTCCGTGACGAATGGGTGGCCGACCCCGACGACTGGGTCAACACCTACCGCATCGCCCGTGCCTACGACTACGCCGGCGACCGCACCCGGGCGCGGCAGATGATGAAGACCGCGGTTGCGCAGTATCGGACGGTGTCGGGGACATGAACGCGGTCGAGGCGTTGGAGAAAGCCGCGCAGGACTGGGCGGACCTTGTCGCGCAGTGCGACGCCGAGGCGATGGACTCACCGAGCGGATGCGGGGACTGGAGCAACCGCGAGCTGATCGACCACGTGATCGGTGGCGGACACCGCTACGCGATGCTGTTCGCCGGATCCAGCGCTGCCGATACCGCGGTGACTCGCGGCAACGAATACGTGGCCGACGACGCGGTGGCGCAGTTCTGGCGCTACGAGTCGATGATGCGCGAGGAGATGAACGCGGCCGACCTCGATGCGACCGTCGATCACCGTGCCGGGCCCTGCCCGGGTCATGAACTGCTCTCAATGCGGGTGATGGAGCTGACGCTGCACGCCCAGGATCTGAGCGTCGGGCTCGGCGTGCCGTGGGAGCCGTCAGATGCGGTGGTCGAGTTCGTGCTCACCGACGCGGCGCCGGCGATTGAGCGCATCCGGACGTTCGGCGCGTTCGGGCCGGCACTGGTCCCGGTGTCGCAGCGGCCCGGCGATCGTTTGCTGGCCTTTACCGGCCGCCGTGCAGGTGACTAGGAAGGGACATCGATGGCTCGACTGCTGATCGTGCACCACACACCGTCGCCGCACTGCCAGGAGATGTTCGAGGCGGTGGTTGCCGGTGCGACCGATCCTGACATCACCGGCGTCGACGTGGTACGTCGGGCCGCGCTGGCGGTGACGGCCTCGGATTTCCTCGACGCCGACGGATACGTGCTGGGCACGCCGGCGAACCTCGGCTACATCAGTGGGGCGTTGAAGCACGCCTTCGATACGTCGTACTACCAGATCCTCGATTCGACGCAGGGCCGCCCGTTCGGGCTGTACCTGCACGCCAACGAGGGTGGCGAGGGTGCCGTGCGGGCGGTGGAATCGATCACGACGGGCCTCGGATGGGTGCGCGCCGCCGCCGACGTCGTCGTCTCGGGCAAGCCGACGAAGGACGACGTCCAGAAGTGCTGGGAATTGGGCGCCACCGTGGCGGCTGGGTTGATGGATGGCTGAGTCCACGCCGATGGTCGGGGACGGGAGCGCGTTTGCGGAGGGTGGCCGACCGGGATCGTCAGAGGGTCGGTCTTCGCCAGCGCAGACACGTCGGGCGGTGTGGAACACCCTTCGAGGATCGAGCGGCAACCTCGTCGAGTGGTACGACGTCTACGTCTACACGGTGTTCGCGACGTACTTCGAGGGACACTTCTTCGACCCGGCCGACAAGAACTCGATCGTCTACGTGTACGGGATCTTCGCCGTCACCTTTGTGATGCGCCCGGTCGGGTCGTGGTTTTTCGGCCGGTACGCCGATCGCCGCGGCCGCCGGGCGGCGCTGACGGCGAGCGTATCGCTCATGGCGGCCTGTTCATTCGTCATCGCGATCATCCCCGGCCGCGAGACCATCGGCATCGCTGCCGCGGTGATCCTCGTACTGTGCCGCTTGGTCCAGGGGTTCGCGACGGGCGGCGAATACGGGACATCGGCGACCTACATGTCGGAAGCTGCCACGCGTGAGCGCCGTGGCTTCTTCTCGTCGTTCCAGTACGTCACCCTGGTCGGCGGCCACGTGCTGGCGCAGTTGACGCTCCTCGTCCTGCTCTCGGTGCTCACTAAGGTGCAGGTGTCCGAATTCGGTTGGCGCATCGCCTTCTTCCTCGGGGGGATCGCCGCGATCGTCGTGTTCTGGTTACGCCGCAGCATGGACGAGTCGCTGTCAGACGACCATCTGGCCGCGGTCCGGTCGGGTGCCGACACGTCGTCGGGCACGATGCGCGAACTGCTCGGCGGGTATTGGCGGCCGCTGCTCTTGTGCTTCCTGATCACCATGGGCGGCACGCTGGCGTTCTACGTGTACAGCGTCAACGCGCCGGCGATCGTGAAGTCGGCCTATGCGGACCACGCGACGACGGCGACGTGGATCAACTTGATCGGATTGGTATTCCTGATGGCGATCCAGCCAATCGGCGGGATGGTCAGCGATCGGGTCGGCCGCAAGCCGATGCTGCTGTTCTTCGGGGTGGGCGGCGTGGTCTACACGTACTTCTTGATCAGCTACCTGCCGACGCTCAGCACGGCGGTGGCATCGCTGGCCATGGTCTGCGCCGGGTATGTGATCATCACCGGCTACACGTCGATCAACGCGTTGGTGAAGGCCGAGCTCTTCCCGTCGCACATCCGCGCACTGGGCGTCGGGATCGGCTATGCGCTGGCGAACTCGATCTTCGGCGGTACCGCGCCGATGCTGTACGAAGCGGCGAAGAATGCCGATCGCGTGCCGTGGTTCATCACGTATGTGACAGTGACTATCGGTGCGTCGTTGGTGGTCTACATCCTGTTCCTGCGTAACAAGGCGCCGACTCATCTCGACCGGGAGCGCGGGGCGGCGTTCGACCGCTAGGTGCCGACAGTCCACGGTTGCGGCGGCGTGCATCTGTCGTTATTGGGCGGAGTATCTTCGCCGAGTTGGTCGTCGATCTGCTTCACCGACTTGATGTCGGAAATTCTTGAATCACCCTGAGTTGACGATCCAGATGGTGCCCGTCTGGCGCTAAACGCGTCGGCGAGGCCAGGTTCGCCATCTTGCTGGCGCTGTTGCCGGTGACCGCCGCGGTGATCGGCTTCCTGGCGCTGAGTCAGGTGCCGCGGCCGCTGGAGACGGTCGGGATCGTGTGCGTCGCGATCGCCGTCGCAGTCCGCTCGGCGGAAGACGAAACGGCGGAGGAAGCCGTCGGCCGACTCGCCACCGTCATCGTCGGAGAAGTGCCTCGGCACGAGCACTTGCCGCACCTGCGTGTCCGGCCTACCCTCGCGGCCATGCCCGACCCGACACCTCCGCGCTGGCTCAAACCGATGAACAAGGTGTTGATGGCGGTGAGCCGCACTGGGTTGTTTCGGGGCGGCGGTCCGTTGGTGCTGACAGTCGTTGGTCGTAAGTCGGGCAAGCCACGCTCGACGCCGGTCACGCCCATGACCGTCGACGGCCAGCGCTACATCGTGGGCGGCTTCCCTGGTGCCGACTGGGTGCGCAACGCCCGGGTCAATACTGAGGCGACCATCGGCCAAGGCCGGCGCACGCAACGGGTGCGCTTGTCGGAGATGCTCGCCGACGAGGCGCGGCCGCTGCTACGCCAATTCCCTGTTCTCGTGCCGACGGGCATCAGCTTCATGCGCAACGCGGGTCTGGTGACCGACGGGACGCCTGACGAGTTCGAGGCGCTCGCCGGAACGTGCCCGGTGTTTCGACTTGATCTGCTGTGAGGCGGCCGAGCTCGATCCGATAAACGGCTTCGACGGCGATCTAATCTCCGCTGGTCAGGGGTTTGTCAGAGGGTGGGGCCAGCGTGGGTTCAGATCGGATCGAAGGCGGGTGAAACCTCTAGACATCCGAACGTATGTGCGATAGGGTGATACACAACACATTGAGCATCCAGGGGGGTGGGGATGGACACCACGAGATTGGCCCAGGTGATCGGGGAATTGGCCGATGACCTCGCGCCGGCGGCAGTCGAATCCGGTGCCGGGTTGGGGCATCTGCTGGCTGAGGCGAAGGCGGTCGAGGACGACACCGCGGTGTTATCAGTCCTGGCGTGCGGGTTTCGGTTGGTGGCGATCGGGAACTATTTGATGGCCACCGGGGCCGAGCGTGCCCGGGCGATCGGGTTGCCGGTGCGGCGCAAGCTGCGAACGAGCCGCGACTTGTTGGGTGAGTTACCACTGGCCCCGGCCGCCGTCGCCAAGCTGACACGCGTCGGTGGGCGGCTCGAAGAACTACCGCACCTGGCCCGGGAGATGCGCGACGGTGATCTGTCCCTCGAACACGCCGATGCGGTCATCCGGGGTTTGGATCATGTGCAATCCCGGGTGGGCGTCGACGGGTATGCCGAACATCGAGAAGCAGTCGCGTCCACGTTGGGGACCCATGCCCGGTTCGACACCCCGGCCCAGATCAGCGAGAAGGCCCGCGAGATCGCCCACGAGTTGGCACCGGCCGATCCGCCCAGCATTGCTCCGGCCGATAATCCGATGCTCAACCAAGCCGCCCTCAGCCGTACTGATGAGGGCCGGCTGCGGGTGGGAGCCGATGTGGACCAAGCATCGGGGGAGAAGTTGTTGACTGCCCTGGAACCGTTGTGCAAGCCGGTCCCGGCACCTGATGGTGGGCGTGATCCGCGGACCAAGGCCCAACGCTGTGCCGACGCGCTGATCGAAATGGTGTCGGCCTACCTCGCCACACCGGATCGCCCGATCGTGGGCGGCATCGTGCCCAGGGTCACCCTGACCGTGCCGCTACCAGTCCTGATCCCCGACACCCCGCTTGCCAACCCCGAAACCATCAGCAGTGGACGAGGGGCCGATGACGGTGGTCGAGTGCCGCCTGGCGGTGGTCGAGGGTCCGGTGATAGTGGTCGAGTGCCGGTGAGCGCAGCGAGTCGGTGTATCGAGACCCCATCGGCGGGATCGGCTGCGGCGGGTTCGGTGTTGACCGGTGAGGCGGTGGCGCAGCTGGCCTACACCGGGTCGGTGTCACCACGGTTGGCCCGCGAGATCTGTTGTGGGGATGTCGAGATTGCGGCGTTGTTGACCGCCGATTCGGTGTCGCTGTATGCCAAGCGGCATGAACGGTTGGCGACCGGGGCGGTGCGGATGGCGTTGGTCGCCCGTGATCGCGGGTGCGCCTTCCCCGGCTGTGGGCGCCCCGCGGCGCATACCGAGGCCCATCACATTGTGGAATGGGCCGCCGGTGGGGAAACCGTGGTGGAGAACCTGGTGTTGCTGTGCCCGCGCCATCACCACGGGTCGCTCCACACCCAGGGCTGGAAGGTGCGGATCGGCTACGACGGGCATCCGTGGTTCCAACCACCAGAGGTGTCCGGGGAGACCGGGTGGATCCGTTCTCACCACCGACGAACTCTGACCCTGGCCGACACCGCCGCCGCCTGACCGGCCGCGGCCCGGCCTCGGCGAACCCCTAACGAGTAGCAGTCGCCGCTACCCGAGCATCGGGCCACGGCGCAGATATGAGCGGCCCCACCCGAGGCTGCGCGCGTTGATTGAGAACTCAATAGAGAAACAGGCCCGGTCGGGGCCGGTCCTCCGTGCACGAGCCGCGAACGTCCCCGACCACCCCGCGCCTCCCACCCGGGCATGCGGCCGCTGGATAGACTCGTGGCATGAGCGCGTCCATCCCCACGCCGTACGAGGACCTGCTGCGCCGCGTCATGGCCGACGGCACTCCCAAGGCCGACCGCACCGGCACTGGGACGCGCAGCGTATTCGGCGCTCAGCTGCGCTACGACCTCAGTGAAGGCTTCCCGCTCATCACGACGAAGAAGGTCCACCTGAAGTCGATCGTCTATGAACTCCTCTGGTTCCTGCGCGGCGATTCCAACGTGCGCTGGCTGCAGGACCACGGCGTGACGATCTGGGACGAGTGGGCCGACGCCAACGGTGATCTCGGGCCGGTCTACGGCGTCCAGTGGCGGTCGTGGCCGACACCGTCGGGTGGGCACGTCGACCAGATCGCCGGGGCAATCGAGATGCTGAAGAGCAATCCCGACTCGCGCCGCAACATCGTCTCGGCGTGGAACGTGGGGGAGATCCCGCAGATGGCGCTGCCACCGTGCCACGCGTTCTTCCAGTTCTACGTCGCCGACGGGAAGCTCTCGTGCCAGCTGTACCAGCGCAGCGCGGACCTTTTCCTCGGCGTTCCGTTCAACATCGCCTCGTACGCGCTGCTCACGCACATGATGGCCCAGCAGGCCGGGCTCGACGTCGGCGACTTCATCTGGACCGGCGGCGACTGCCACGTCTATGACAACCATGTCGAACAGGTCGCCGAACAGCTCTCGCGCGATCCGTATCCGTACCCGACGCTGCGCCTACGGCACCGAGACTCGATCGACGCCTACGAATACGAGGATGTCGAGGTGCTCGACTACCAGTCACACGCGGCGATTAAAGCCCCGGTGGCCGTGTGAACCTGCGCTCGACCGCACCGCCCACCCGCGTGCAATTGGTCTGGGCCCAAGCGCGTGGCGGAGCCATCGGCCGCGACAACACCATCCCGTGGCGCGTACCCGAAGACATGGCGCGTTTCAAGGAATTGACCATCGGTAGTCCGGTGATCATGGGCCGCAAGACCTGGGACTCGCTGCCACCTGCGTTCCGCCCGCTGCCCGGCCGGCGCAACATCGTCGTCACCCGCGACGACGGCTGGTCGGCTGACGGTGCGGTCCGGGCGCGCAGCGTCGACGAAGCACTCGTCCTCGCCGACGGGGAGGCGGTCTCGGTCATCGGCGGCGCCGAGATCTACCGGGCCACGATGGGCCACGCCACCGACCTGAGGATCACCGAGATCGACGTCGACGTCGACGGCGCCGATGCGTTCGCGCCATCGGTCGGATCTGAATGGGAAGCCGTCGCCACGGGGGAGCGCCTGACGTCGCGCACCGGGGTCGGCTACCGGTTCGTCGACTACCGCCGCCACACCACGGCTGACGCATTGAGCTGATCGATCGCCCATTCGGCCCATTCGAGTTCCATCTGCGCCTTACGCAGGCCGAACTCCAATGCGATCCGCCCGTCGATGGAGATGGGGTCGCCGTTGCCGGAGATGGCCGTGGCGATCTCGCGCAGCCGCTCCTGCTCGGCCTGGACCCGCTCGCGGCGGGCGGCGAACAGCTCCCGGGCCTGTTCGACGGGTATCGAATTGAGGAAGAACACGCGCAGCAGCATGTCGGAACGGACGGGCTTGTCCACCGGGGGAGCGGCCAACCAGGCGCGCAACGCCCGCTTCCCCTCGACGGTGATCGCGTAGTCCTTGCGGCCGCGCGGTCCGAGCGCCGACACCGTGATCAGGCCTTCGTCGGCGAGTCGGTTGAGTTCGCTGTACACCTGACTCTGCGTCGCCGGCCACGCGTTGGCCAAGGAGGAGTCGAACACCTTCAGCAACTCGTATCCGCTGGCGGGCTGGTCGTCGTCGAGCAGGCCGAGCAGCGCATGCCGAAGACTCATCCCACCCCCGTCGAGCGCATCGTTGACAGTCGATAGACATGATTCTAGCCTCGACATGTCACAACTGGAATGACTCTCGAACGAGGAGCGGCTTTGACCGTCTTGCGCGGATTTGCACCCTGGATCATCTACGCCGTCGTATCCGGTTTCAGCGATGACGCTTGGCGGTGGGCTGCGGTCGCCGCGGTCGCGGCGGGCATCCTACTGATCCTCGACGACCGTCGCCGCGGCGTGAAGCCCGACGCCCAGATCCTCGAGATCAGCGCCGTGGTGTTCTTCGCGGTCGTGGCGATCGTCGGGTTCGCGACCGACAGTGCGACTTTCCACAAGTACGACAGCGTCCTATCCTTCGGCTGGCTGGCGCTCACCGCGTGGGCATCGCTGGCGATCGGCAAACCCTTCACCGAGGGAATCGCGAAACGCGAAGTGCCGCAGGAGTACTGGGGATCGGACAAGTTCCGCCACATCAACCGTGTTCTCACCTCGGTGTGGGCGGTGGCCTTCACAGCTACGGCGATCGTGGTCTGGGTCATCTATCGCAAGGACCTCGGCGACGTCGCCGACGGCATTGCCCAGGCCCTCGGCTTCATCCTCCCGATCAGCTTCACCAACTGGTACAAGGAGCGCCCTGACGCCGACGACGAGGCCCTGCAGCAGGGTTCCTGACCTGTCACGGCCGACCGCGTGACAGAGTAGACGCGGTCAATCGGCAGGAACTCCCCTGTCCGGCAGACGACGAGGATGGGTGGCGCGTGGTGGTTTCGGCGGACGGGAAGTCCTACCAGCTGGTGATGTTCGACCTCGACGACACGCTCGCCGCGTCGAAGAGCCCGCTCACTGACGAGATGGTCGACCTGATGCGCCGACTCCTCGGCGAGGCGTCGGTGTGCATCATCTCCGGCGGCAACGAGAACCAGTTCCGCAACCAGGTGCTCGACCGGATCGGCGACTTCGACGGCTTGGCCGGCCTGCACCTCATGCCGACGTGCGGCACCCACTACATGCGCTTCACCGACGGTGAGTGGGAGACCGTCTACAAGGATGACCTCACCGATGACCAGAAGCAGCGCGCCCTGACCGTCGTCGAAGAGGGTGCCCGGGAACTCGATCTATGGGAGTCGGACCCGTGGGGCCCGATCCTCGAGGACCGTGGCAGCCAGATCACCTTCAGTGCACTGGGCCAGCGGGCCCCGCTCGACGCCAAGGCGGTATGGGATCCCGACGGTCGCAAGAAGGAGGCCCTGCGGGCCTATGCGGCGCAGCGCCTACCGGACCTGGAGGTCCGCAGCGGCGGTTCGACGTCGGTCGACATCACCCGCAAGGGCATCGACAAGGCCTACGGAGCGCGCCGGCTCATGGAGATCCTGGGCCTGCAGATCGACGACATCCTGTTCTACGGCGACCGCCTCGACGAGGGCGGCAACGACCGGCCGGTCGCCGACCTGGGCATCGACTCCGTCGCCGTCCACGGGCACGAGGACACCGCCGCGCGACTGCGCGAACTCTTGGCCTGAGCCTCAGCCGACGCGCAGCTGAGACCGCAGGGTGGCGATCTCGGCGGCGCTCAGGCGCAGTCCGTTGCGCAGGTAGCCGTCGAAACTGCCGAACAGTTGGTCGGCGGTGGCGAACGAGGTCTGCAGCCAGGGCAGCCGGACCCCGTTGAGGCCGTCGGCGGGCGAGGTGTGCCGGAACTTGTTCGACGCCAGGTAGTCGCGGTCCACGGTGGCCCGGTCGACGCCGGCGATCGTCAGCAGCATCGCCGCCGTCCACCCGGTCCGGTCCTTGCCGGCGGAGCAGTGGAATAACGCCGCCCGGCCCTTCGCGAGGGTCGCCGAAACCAGGCGCAGCGTGCGGGCGAACTCGGCGCGCGCGTGTGGGTCGGAGACGAACAGCCGGTACGCCTCGGTCAGGTCGAAGGCGCTGCCGGGGGCATTGGCGAGGACATCGGCGTCGTAGTGCCGCGCGCCGGGAACCCGGCGATCGGGCTGGAGGGTCCGCTCGAAGCCGGTGCGCAGATCGACGACGGTGACCAGTCCGAGACCGGCCAGCTTCTGCTCGTCGGCGCTCGTCAGCTGCGAGAGATTGTCGCTGCGGATCACCTTCAGATTCAGTGCCGCCCCGTCGACGGTCCGGTAGGTCGCGAAGTCCCGGGTGTTATCGGTGCCGGTGAGCTTGATGAGCCGCGGGTCGGGCTTGACCGCCGGTGGCGCGGGAGCTGCTGGTGCTGGGGCCGCCACGGCCGACGACGGTCCGACCAGACCGGGGAGGACGAGCGCGAAGGCGAGGAGGAGAGACGCGAGGAGGCGAGGTGGTGTCCGCATACTCCGACCTTAGACTTTAGTCTGGTGGCGTGTCCGAACTCGTGCCACTGAAAGTGCAACTCGTCGCGTCGACGCATTTCACCGCCCCCGACGTCGCATGGACCACCGACGCCGACGGGGGAGAGGCTCTCATCGAGTTCGCGGGCCGCGCCTGTTATGAGAGCTGGGACAAGCCGAATCCGCGCACGGCGACCAACGCCGGGTACCTGCGCCACGTCCTCGAGGTGGGCCACACGTCGCTGTTCGAGCACGCGACGGCGACCTTCTACATCACCGGCATCTCGCGGTCGTGCACCCACGAGTTGATCCGCCACCGGCACTTCTCGTACTCACAACTGTCGCAGCGGTTCGTCCCGGAGCACGATTCCAGCGTGGTCGCCCCGCCGGCGATCCGCGGCGACGCGGAACTGGAGCAACTCTTCGTCGAGGCGACAGATGCGAGTCGGGCGGCCTACACCGAACTGCTCTCGCGCCTGGAGGCGAAGTTCGCCGACGTGCCCAACGCCATCCTGCGGCGCAAGCAAGCGAGGCAGGCCGCACGCGCGGTGCTGCCCAACGCGACGGAGACGCGAATCGTCGTGACCGGCAACTATCGGGCGTGGCGTCACTTCATCGGTATGCGCGCCACCGAACACGCCGACGTCGAGATCCGCCATCTGGCTGTCGAGTGTTTGCGCCAGCTCACCGAGCTTGCGCCGACGGTGTTCGGAGACTTCGAGATATCGGCCCTTCCCGACGGCAGCGAGGTGGCCACCTCGCCGTACGTCTTGGAGGGCTGAACGGGTAGCCTTACAGGCTATGAGCGCAGGTGATTTCGGCACGATCGGCGTGGCCATGGTGACCCCGTTCGCCCCCGACGGTTCACTCGACCTGGACAAGGCGGCAGAGCTGGGCTTGCATCTCGCCGACAAGGGCGTCGACTGCCTGGTCCTGGCAGGTACGACCGGTGAGTCGCCGACTACCCAACCGGCCGAGAAGCTCGAGGTCTTCGGTGCGGTGCGCGATGCAGTGGGCGGGCGCGTCAAGCTGGTCGCCGGCGTCGGCACCTACGACACCGCCGAGAGCGTCGAGTTCGCCCAGGACGCCCAGAAGGCGGGCGCGGACGGACTCCTCGTCGTCACGCCGTACTACTCCAAGCCGCCGCAGGCGGGCCTGTTGGCGCACTTCACCGCGGTCGCCGACGGCACCGACCTCCCGGTGATGGTCTACGACATACCGCCGCGCTCGGTGGTGGAGGTTGCCGACGAGACGATGCTCCGCCTCGCCGAGCACCCCAACATCGTCGCGGTCAAGGATGCGAAGGGCGACCTGACGGCGGGGGCGGAGATGATCGCCGCCACCGGCCTGGATTACTACTCCGGTGACGACGGGCTGAACCTGCCGTGGTTCGCCGTCGGCGCGGTCGGCTGTGTCAGCGTCATCGGTCACCTGGTGGCCGACCGGCTGCGCGACATGCATCTCGCCGTCGGCAACGGCGACCTCGACAAGGCCCGCGACCTCAACCTCTCGATGGTGCCGCTGTATCGCGCCATGGGCCGACTGGGCGGCGTGACGATGGTGAAGGCTTCGCTGCGCATCCTCGGGCTCGACGTCGGCGATCCGCGCCTGCCGCAGGTACCCGCCGACGGGCCGCAGATCGAGGCCCTGCTTGTCGACCTGCGCGAAGCCGGGCTCGTATGACCGACCAACCGACCGAGCGCCGCCGACGTCGCAGCGCCAGCCGTCAGGCCGGTCCTCCAGCCGCGCCGCCGGCACCGACGCCCGAGGTCGTCGAGGTCCCGGTCGAGGTGGCCGTGCTCGAGGAGTCCCGTGCCGCCGCCGAGCCGATGGGTGCCGCCGACGCCCCGAAACGTCGCAAGAACAAGAACAACAAGAACAAGAAGAAGGCGTCGTCGGGTTCATCCTCGTCCTCGGCTGTGGCGCTGCCCGTCGATCGGCTGGGTCCGCCTCCGAAGCTCCCCCGAGGCGGCCTGCGGGTCGTCGCCCTGGGCGGCATCGGCGAGATCGGCCGCAATATGACGGTCTTCGAATACGACGGGCAGCTGCTCATCGTCGACTGTGGCGTGCTGTTCCCCGAAGATGCCCAGCCCGGCGTCGATCTGATCCTCCCGGACTTCCGCTACATCGAAGACCGGATGGACGACGTGGCGGCCGTCATCCTCACCCACGGCCACGAGGACCACATCGGCGCGGTGCCGTTCCTGCTGCGCCTGCGCGGCGACATCCCCGTCGTCGGGTCGCGGTTCACCCTGGCGCTGGTGGAGGCGAAGTGTCGGGAGCACCGGCAGCGGCCCAAGCTCATGGAGGTGACCGAGGGGCAGCACACCAAGCACGGGCCCTTCGTCTGCGAGTACTTCGCCGTCAACCACTCGATTCCCGACGCGATCGCCGTCGCGATCCAGACGCCCGCCGGTCTGGCGCTGCACACCGGCGACATCAAACTCGACCAGCTGCCGCTCGACGGCCGCCTGACCGACCTCGCCGGGTTCAGCCGTCTCGGTGACGAAGGCGTCGACCTCTTCCTCGTCGACTCCACCAACGCCGAGGTCCCCGGCTTCGTGACGCCCGAGCGCGAGATCGGCGTCGTCCTCGACCAGGTGATCGGGCAGGCGCGCCAGCGTGTCATCGTCGCATCGTTCGCCAGCCACGTGCACCGGATCCAACAGATCGTCGACGTCGCGCACGCCCACAATCGCCGCGTCTGCTTCGTCGGCCGGTCGATGATCCGCAACATGCAGATCGCCCAGGACCTGGGCTACCTGTCGGTGCCCGACGACGTGATCGTCGACATCGACACCGCGGCGTCGCTTCCCGACGACCGGCTGGTGCTCATCTCCACCGGTTCGCAGGGCGAACCGCTCTCGGCGCTGTCGCGGATGGCGCGCGGCGAGCACCGGCAGATCAACATCCGTGCCAACGACCTCGTGGTCCTCGCGTCGTCGCTGATCCCGGGCAACGAGAACTCCGTGTTCGCCGTCGTCAACGGCCTCGTGCGGCGTGGAGCGAAGGTCATCACGCAGCAGAGCGCCAAGGTGCACGTCTCCGGGCACGCCTCGGCGGGCGAATTGCTCTACCTCTACAACGCGGTGAGCCCGACCAACGCGATGCCCGTCCACGGTGAGTGGCGGCACCTGCGCGCGAATGCGGCGCTCGCCGAGGCGACGGGCGTTGATCCGGAGCGGATCGTGCTCGCCGAGGACGGTGTCGTCGTCGACTTGGTCGATGGGTTGGCGAGCATCGTCGGGCGGGTTCCCGTCGGTCACGTCTACGTCGACGGGCTGTCGGTCGGCGACGTGGGCGAGTCGACGCTGTCGGAACGCCTCGTGTTGGGGGAGGGCGGGTTCATCGCGATCACCGTCGCGATTGATGCGACGACGGGTAAGCCGGTGTCCACGGCGGAGGTTTCCGGTCGCGGATTCTCCGACGACCCCGACGCCCTCAAAGAGGCTGCGGACGTGGTAGACAAGGCATTCGACATGCTCGCCGATGAAGGCATCACCGATGCGCACGCGATTGCGCAGGCGATCCGCCGCGTCGTCGGCCGCTGGGTCGCCGAGAAGTACCGCCGCCGGCCGATGATCGTGCCGACGGTCCTCGAAGTCGAATAGCCGGCGAAGTCACAAATCTGACACAGCTCGCCAGTTACCCGTGTTACGGGTGTGATTGGTGTGACTGGGAACGTTAAGCTTCCTCTCATGGCTTCGAAAGCACCCAGTCGGTCGACCACGCGTTCGTCTAGCAAGGCGCCGTCCCGCGCCACTGCGTCGGGTAAAGCGCCTGCTCGCAAGGCGCAGACACGCAAAGCCCCGGCACGCAAGGCACCTTCGCGGGGCACGGGAACCCGCCGCCCCGCGGCGAACTCCCGCGCAACCAACGCCTCGCGCGATCTGCACCGTCCCACCGCGGGCGCTCGGGTCGGCAGCGGTGTCGCCGCGGTGTGGGGCCTCGCCGCGCGCGGCGTGGGCTCGGTGGCCCGCATCGGCAGCTCGTACGAGGCCGTCGACGATCCCGATGTGTACGGCGAGCAGCCGCAGGCGAAGCCGGATCGCCGACGCGACTCGATCGCCCTGATCCTGCTGGTCACGGCGGCTGCGCTGGTCGCGTTCGTGTGGTTCCGGGTCGCCGAGCCGATCGGGACGTTCATCCACACGCTGGTCGGAGGCGTCGTCGGTATCGGAGCCTACGCCGTGCCGGTCGCGCTGTTCGCGATGGCGATGGTCCTCATGCGCACCCCGGCTGATGCTGTGCGCCGCCCCCGGATCGCCGTGGGCGCACTCTTCGTCGTGTTGTCGGTTCTCGGCCTGATCCATCTGCTAGCCGGGCAACCCGTCGACTTGGACGGCCGCACCCGGGCCGCCGGCTTCCTCGGCTACGTCGTCGGAACGCCCCTGGCCAGCGGTATCAGCGTGTGGCTCACGGTCCCGGCCCTGGTGCTGATCGGCATCGGCGGCGCAATCATGATGAGTCGGCGCTCGGCACGCGAGATCGTCGACGGTGTGCGCGGTTACCTCGGATTGGGTACCGATGTCGGCCAGTACGGCGTCGTTGGTGCCGACGACTTCGCCGACGACGAGTACGACGAGTACGACGAGTACGACGAGTACGAGGAATACGAGGAATACGACGACAACGGCGCCGCCGACGACTACGCCTACGACGACTACGACTCCGAGACGCCCGTGGCCGTCCCGGCGCCGTGGGACGACGAGGTCGTCGACGATGAGTTGGAGGTGCCCCGGTGGACGCCGCCGCGGCGCGCGCCGACGCCCCACGACAACTACCCGCTCGATGACCAGCCGACGATGCCGATTGCCGACGAGATCACCCAGCCGATCGGGCCCATTCCTGCGCCGCCGATGACCAATGGGCCGAGTGCGGTGCCCACGCGGCCCGCGCCGCGCCAACGCGCTTACCGGCTGCCGCCGGCCAAGCTGCTCATCGACGGTGACCCGCCCAAGCGTGGCAGCCGGGCCAACGACGAGATGATCGACCGGATCACGGGCGTGCTGGAGCAGTTCAAGATCGACGCGACGGTGACCGGGTACACCCGCGGCCCGACGGTGACGCGCTACGAGGTCGAACTCGGCCTGGGCGTGAAGGTCGAGAAGATCACCGCCCTGCAGCGCAATATCGCCTACGCGGCGGCCACTGACAACGTGCGGCTGCTGGCCCCGATTCCGGGCAAGTCCGCCGTGGGCATCGAGGTGCCCAACGCCGACCGCGAAATGGTTCGCCTGGCCGATGTCCTCAAGGCGCCGAGCACCCGCAAGGACAAGAACCCGCTGGTCATCGGCCTGGGCAAGGACATCGAGGGTGACTTCGTCACCGCCGACCTGACGAAGATGCCGCACCTGCTGGTGGCCGGTACCACCGGCTCGGGCAAGTCCAGTTTCGTCAACTCGATGCTGGTGTCGCTGTTGGCCCGCGCGACGCCCGAGGACGTGCGTCTGATCCTTATCGACCCGAAGATGGTCGAGCTCACGCCGTACGAGGGCATCCCGCACCTGCTGACCGAGATCATCACCCAACCGAAGAAGGCCGCGGCAGCGCTGGCGTGGTTGGTAGAGGAGATGGAGCAGCGCTACCAGGACATGAAGGCCAGCCGCGTGCGCCACGTCGACGACTTCAACGCCAAGGTCCGATCCGGGGCGATCACGACCCCGCCGGGCAGCGAACGCGTGTACAAGCCCTACCCGTACATCGTTGCCATCGTCGATGAGCTTGCCGACCTGATGATGACCGCCCCGCGCGACGTCGAAGACGCCATCGTCCGCATCACGCAGAAGGCGCGCGCCGCCGGTATCCACCTGGTGCTCGCGACCCAGCGGCCCTCGGTGGACGTCGTCACCGGCCTGATCAAGACGAACGTGCCGTCGCGGCTGGCGTTCGCCACGTCGTCGCTGACCGACTCGCGCGTCATCCTCGACCAGCCGGGCGCGGAGAAGCTCATCGGCATGGGCGACGGGCTGTTCCTGCCGATGGGCGCCAGTAAGCCCGTCCGCCTGCAGGGCGCGTACATCACCGACGAGGAGATCAGCGCCGTCGTCGAATTCACCAAGAACCAGGCACAGCCCGAGTTCATCGAGGGCATCACCGAGGCGAAGGCCGGCGACAAGAAGGAGATCGACGCCGACATCGGCGGCGACCTCGACGACCTGCTAGCCGCCATCGAGCTCATCGTCAGCAGCCAGTTCGGCTCCACGTCGATGCTGCAGCGCAAGCTGCGCGTCGGGTTCGCCAAGGCCGGTCGGCTGATGGACCTGATGGAGACGCGCGGCATCGTCGGGCCGTCGGAGGGATCGAAGGCTCGCGAAGTCCTGGTCAAGCCCGAGGACTTAGCCGGTGTCATCGCCTCCATCGGCCCGGGTGAGTGAGACCGGTAGAATCGGTGCGAAACGGGCACTGAGTTCTGAGGAGGAGTAGCCCTGAATATCTCGCTACTCACCTGGGTCCTCACCTGCGCGGTGATCCTGGGCCTGTTCGTCTTCGACTTCTTCGCCCATGTGCGCGTACCGCACGAGCCGACTCTGCGCGAGTCGGGCTTCTGGTCGACGGTGTACATCGCGATCGCCGTCGTGTTCGGGTGTTTCGTGTGGTGGCGCTGGGGCGGCACGTTCGCCGGCGAGTACTTCGCCGGCTACGTCACCGAGAAGGCGCTGTCGGTAGACAACCTCTTCGTCTTCGTCGTCATCATGGCGAAGTTCGCCGTACCCCGCGTCTACCAGCAGAAGGTGCTGCTGCTGGGCATCGTGATGGCGCTGGTCATGCGCGGTGTCTTCATCGCCGCCGGTGCCGCGGCGATCGCGCGCTACAGCTGGGTGTTCTACCTCTTCGGCGTAATCCTGATCCTGACGGCGATCAACATGCTGCGCGAGAGTGACGAGCCGGCCAAGGAGGGCCGCATCGAGCGGTTCGCCAAGCGGCACCTGCGCACGTCGGAGGACTACGACGGGGACAAGCTGTTCACCCGTGTCGACGGCCGGCGCATGGCGACCCCGCTGCTGCTGGTGCTGATCGTCATCGGGTTCACCGATCTGCTGTTCGCGTTCGACTCGATCCCCGCGATCTACGGCCTCACCCAGGAGCCGTACCTGGTCTTCGCCGCGAATGCCTTCGCGTTGATGGGCCTGCGACAGCTGTTCTTCCTGATCGGCGGACTGCTCGACCGGCTGGTGTTCCTCTCCTACGGTCTGTCCTTCATCCTGGCCTTCATCGGGGTGAAGCTCGTCCTGCATGCGTTGCACGAGAATTCGCTGTCATTCATCAACGGCGGACAGCACATTGCGGTGCCGGAGATCTCGACGGGCCTATCACTGGCTGTCATCGGCGGGACGCTGGTCGTCACGACGGTCGCAAGCCTGGTGCAGTCCTCGCACCGGGTGCGGAGGCGCTGACCTGGGCGTATGCTCGGCGAATTGGCCGGGTCAACCAGGCCGGTGGGCGTGGCAGGAGGTCGGGCTATGAAAGTCGGTATCGGGGCCAATCCCATCAACACGCGTTTCGGTCCGATGGTCGTACCCCAATCCGCCCTGCGGACCGCGCAGGCCACCGGTTGCGAATCGGTATGGATACCCGATCATCTCAACTCACTGCTGCCCCGATCGGTGATGACCCCTGAGCGCACCGGTGTGGCCAGCCTTGCGACGGACGTCGAAGCCTACCTAGAGCCGTGGACGGTGATGGGTGCGATGGCCGCGAGCAACCGGCTGCGCCGAGTCCGATTGGGGACCGGCGTGACCGACGCCGGCCGTCGGAATCCGGCGGTGACGGCCCAGGCAGCGGCCACCCTTCACCTGTTGACCCGCGGCCGCGCCATCCTGGGCATCGGCGTCGGCGAGAAGGAGGGCAACACACCCTACGGGGTGGATTGGGCGCGCCCGGTGGGCCGGTTCATCGAGGCGCTGGCGACCATCCGGGCGCTCTGGGATTCCGGTGGCGATTTGGTCACCCGGGACTCCGAGTGGTTCCCACTGCACAACGCGATCTTCACGCTGCCCCCCTACAGGGGAAAATGGCCGCCGATCTGGGTGGCTGCCCACGGGCCGCGGACACTGCGGGCCACCGGGCGTTACGCCGACGCGTGGTTCCCGGTGGCCATCGGTCCCGCAGAGCGCTACGCGGACGGTTTGGCGCAGGTGCGCGCCGCTGCCGACGACGCCGGTCGCAATCCGGCTGCCATCGAAGCCGCGTGCTGGATGTTCGTGATCACCGGACGTTCCCGCGACGAGGTGGACGAGGTGTTGGACAGCACCGCGGTCAAGGCATTCGGACTGAACGCGCCCGCATCGGAGTGGGAGCGGCACGGAGCACGCCATCCATTGGGCGACGGGTTCGGCGGCTTCACCGAGTTCCTCCCCCAAGCGCTCGACGAGGAAACGGTGCTCGAGTACGTGCGCGCAGTGCCCGACTCCCTCATGCGGGAGAACGTGCTACACGGCACACCGGCGGAGGTCATCGACCAACTCGCGGCGTGGCGCGACAGCGGGGTCACCTATGGCGTTCTGTCCGACGCCA
>CAZVVS010000007.1:0-29656 GCA_964630585.1 uncultured Gordonia sp. | reverse complement strand
CATGAGGTCCATCTTCCCTTGAGACGAACCCTCCGGAAATCCCGGGACGGATCAGACCGACGAAACAACCGTCACCGTCATCGCCCTCGACACCAACGAAATCCTGTCCACCCACACCATCGAGCCAAACAAGAACTACTGGAGAAACACGCAAAGAGACCCGGGCCGATGGCCCGGGTCTCCTACGTGACACATGTCGCGACTCATGTGAGACACATGTCGCGACTCATCACATGGTGGAGCTAAGGGGACTCGAACCCCTGACCCCCACACTGCCAGTGTGGTGCGCTACCAGCTGCGCCATAGCCCCGTGTGTAGTTTTCACCAGCGCCTCCGACGGCCTGGGCCGTCTCGAGCGCACTAGCGAAACTACACCATTGCGATCATCGCCTCCAAATCCCGACGGAGGCGATGATCGCTACTTGGCGTCCTTCAGGATGTCGGTCAACCAGTTCGAGTTGGAGATGTCGACCTTCTTGCCCTCCAGCAATACCGACGGGGTGCTGACCTGGCCGCCGACGGCCTTGGAAAGCTGATTCATCGACTGCTGCGCGGCCTGCGCGGCAGCCTTCACCTGCGCGCCGGTGGCGATGCAGCGCTGCGTCGCATCATTGGCACCGGCCTCGCGGGCCAGCTTCGCCAGGTCCTCGTTGGTGTGGTCGGTGCTGCCGCCCTCGACGGGCTGGTTCTCGAACAACAGGCTGTGGAACTTCAGGAACACGTCCTGGTTCTTCTCCCCAGCCACGCACTGCATCGCGGCCCCGGCGCGGGTGGAGTAATCACGCGACGGCGACGCGTCGTTGAGGAAGTTGAGCATGTGGTAGCGGACCCGCAGCTTTCCGCCGCGCACCGCGTCGGCGACGCTCGCGCCCTGCGTCTTCTCGAAGTTGCCGCAAGCCGGGCACATCGCATCCTCGAAGATGTCGATGGTCACCGGCGCCGCCGCGGCTCCGACCGTCAGGTCCGTGTTGCCGGCGGTGACCGTGCCGTTGGGGTCCAGACCGGGATCGCTCGACCGGTTGGCGCTCAGCACGACCCCGCCGATGACGAGGGCGGCCACCGCGATCACACCCACGGTCACCAGGATGTAGGTGAGCACGTTCGACGATGACTGGGGCTTGTAGCCGCCGCCCTTGACCTTGGGAATCGCGGGGCCCGACTTGGCACTCACGTGGTGACTCCTTGCTTCTGGTGAATAGCAGTACTGGCCCGCAACGCTACCCGAGCGGCACTGAGACGCTGCTAAGACCTCGACGGCAAGCCCGTCGCAGCCTCAGCCGTCGGCAAGTGCGGCGTCGACCACAGCCTGGGCCTCCTCCTGCACGCGGTGCAGGTGCTCCTCGCCGAGGAACGACTCGGCATAGATCTTGTACACGTCCTCGGTCCCCGACGGCCGGGCAGCGAACCACGCGTCGGCCGTGGTGACTTTCAACCCGCCGATGGGTGCGTCGTTGCCGGGGGCGCTTGTCATGACCGCGGTGATCTCCTCACCGGCGAGTTCACGAGCGGTGACCCGATCGGGCGTGAGGGCGGCCAGCACCGCTTTCTGCTGCCGGGTCGCCGGGGCGTCGGTGCGCGCGTACGACGACGTGCCGTAGCGCTGCGCGAGCTCGGCGAAGCGCTGGCTCGGGGTCTGGCCGGTGACGGCGAGGATCTCCGACGCCAACAGGGCCATGATGATGCCATCCTTGTCGGTCGACCACGGCCCGCCGTCGAACCGCAGGAACGACGCACCCGCGCTCTCCTCACCGCCGAAGGCGATGGTGCCGCTGAGCAGTCCGTCGACGAACCACTTGAACCCGACGGGCACCTCGACGAGACTGCGTCCGATTCCGGCGACGACACGGTCGATCAGCGATGAACTCACCAGGGTCTTGCCGACGGCCGCGTCCTCACTCCACCCGTCGCGGTGCGTGAAGAGGTAGTCGATCACCACAGCCAGGTAGTGGTTGGGGTTCATCAGTCCGCCGTCGGGCGTCACGATCCCGTGCCGGTCGGAGTCCGCGTCGTTGCCGGTGGCGATGTCGTAGCGGTCGCGCACGGCGATCAGCGAGGCCATCGCGTTGGGGGAACTGCAGTCCATCCGGATCTTGCCGTCGGTGTCTAGGGTCATGAAACCGAATGCCGGGTCGGTGGTCGGGTTGACCACCTGCAACGACGGCAGGCACCTCTCCCCGATCGCTGCCCAATAGTCGACAGAGGCGCCGCCCAGCGGGTCGGCCCCGATCCGGATCCCGGCACCGGCGATGGCCCGCAAGTCGACCACCGAGTCCAGCGCGTCGACGTAATGGTCGAGGAAGGAGTAGTCGACGGCGGCGGCGCGGGCCTTCTCGAAGGGGACGCGGTGCACCTCGCGCAGACCGTCGGCGAGGATCTGGTTGGCACGCGCGGCGATCGTCGACGTCATCGTCGAATCGGCGGGCCCACCCGACGGCGGGTTGTACTTGAACCCGCCGTCGCGCGGCGGGTTGTGACTGGGGGTGACGACGATGCCGTCGGCCATCGCGTCGTGCTCGGCGTTGAACTCGAGGATCGCGCGGCTCACCGCCGGCGTCGGCGTCACGGCATCGCCGGTAGCCGTGCGGACCTCGACGCCCCCGGCGACGAGGACCTCCAAGGCGGTGCGCCACGCCGGCACCGACAATGCATGGGTGTCGAACCCGATGAACAGTGGTCCGGCGATCCCGGCCTGGCAGCGGTATTCGACGATCGCCTGGGTCGTCGCCAGGATGTGGTTCTCGTTGAAAGCCCGGTCCAGACTCGCCCCGCGGTGCCCCGACGTACCGAAGACGACCTGTTGGTCCGGGTTGGCCGGATCGGGCGCCAAGTCGTAGTACGCGCGCTCGACGGCGTCGACGTCGATCAGGTCCTCAGGAGTGGCCGGCGTACCGGCGCGCGGGTGGGCAGCCATGCCCCAAGTCTGCCACCGTCAGAGCCCGCGACCACCGCGATTATCCTGTCGGGTGACCACCATCCCCTCATCTTTCGGAGGCTCCCGCCCCATGGCTGCTCGCCTCGGCGTCCTCGTGCTGCCCGGCGGCACCGACTACTCCTACAAGCCGTTCTCCCCGCTGCAGAACTCCGCGCTGCGGATGTACCCGTTCACCTGGTCGCTGAAGGCCCGCTTCGGTAGCGCCGTCGACGTCGAGCAGGTCCGCTACCGGGTGTACGGCTGGAACGGCGGACAGGCCAGCC
This sequence comes from uncultured Gordonia sp., assembly GCA_964630585.1. Classification (GTDB taxonomy): domain Bacteria; phylum Actinomycetota; class Actinomycetes; order Mycobacteriales; family Mycobacteriaceae; genus Gordonia. The sequence goes on along the minus strand of CAZVVS010000007.1, from coordinate 26,461 downwards.
CAATGTGGCACGCACGGGCCGCATTGGAGGAGATGAGCCGACGCAATCCCGGTGCACCGATCACCGTGATCGGCCACTCGATGGGCGGGCGGGTCGCCGCACAGCTCGGCGGTGACCGCCGCGTGCTCGGCGTCCTCGGCCTCGCCCCGTGGTGGCAGTTCGCCGATTGGCGCGAGATCAACGGCGGCGCCAAGGTGCTCGCGCTGCACGGTTCCGCCGACACCGTCACCTACGCGCGGCGCACTGCCAAAGGCATCGCCGAACTGCGCGAACGCGGCGTCGACGCAACGTATGTCGAGGTCCCCGGGGGCGGTCACGCCATGCTCGACCACATCGCCACCTGGCAGGGTTCGGCGCTCGGTTTTGTCGACGACCTGCTGCGCGATCTCCGGTAGTCGCGGAGTGGCGCCGACTGCCGGATAAGACTGCGAGCGATGCCCGAGTCCGCGAAGCGGCCACTACTGGGCTCGGGGCCGACCGTCGCGTCGATCAAGGATGCCGAAGAACTCGTCGCCGTCGCCGTCGCCGGGAGGTCCTAGCCGCCAGCGCCCTACAGGCGCCATGCGACGGCGACGAGCGCGACCATCCCGAGGATCATGATCAGACCGGCCATGATCCCGGCCAGCGAGAAGGGCAGGTCGGGGTCTTCGCGCCGCATGTCCTTGGACTGCTGAAAGTGCTGGATCGTCGCGAGGACCAGCGCCAGCATCCCGACGATGATCATCGTCAGCCCGACGACGAGCGGACTGGTGATCGTCTCCTTGTGCTCCTCCTGGCGGTATTCGAAGAATTTGAAGATGGTGAAACCAAAGGCGATCAACGAGGTGCTTGTGCGGATCCAAGCCATGGTCGTGCGCTCGAGTGCGAGCCGAGTGCGCTCGAGCGCCAGTTGCGTCGACCGGTCGAGCTCGAGGGGTTCGTCAGCGGTCACCGGGCCGTACCGGCGGCCGCCACCCAGTGACGCGACCGGCTCAGGATCACCGCACTGACGACGAGCACCCACACCGGGAACGCCAGGAGTATCCACGTCGACAGGTCACTGACGAACAGCAGCGCCACCGCGGCCCCGTAGGTGGTGGCGACCAGCCACGACGGCATGATCTTCGTCTTCAGCCAGATCGTCGCCAACGAGATCATGAACACCGCACCCATCCGGAGGGCGAAGGTCTTGCTCGCCGACGCGGCGAAGCCCGTGCCGAAGGACAGCGCGGCACGGCTCGCCTCGACGTCGGCGCCCTTGCTGGCGGTGACGATCCCGACGCTGGCCGCCGTGGACACCAGCATCAGGGCGAGGAAGAGCAGCCCGCTGCCGATGAACACGGTGGAGTAGAACCGGTCCTCGGCGCGGCCGAGGTAGTCGCGGACCACAGCGATGAACCACAGGAACGCGATCGCAGCGAAGGGCATCAGGTGGGCCGCGAGCGTGATCCGAGAGCACCGGTCGGGTGACAGCGGCCCGAGGACTGCCTCACCGTCATCGGGCATCGAGCCGTGCATCAGCACGAGGGCGATGCCGAATAGCAGGGCGAACAGCACGCCGGCCAAGGCCGCCGCCTTGGGCGTAGTCAATGGATTGGGCACGTCGTCACCTTCTCATGTGTAGGCGACGTGGACACCGTGGATTAACCCTTCGAAGGCGAAGGGCGCCCGCGACCGGTAGTCCATCGACACGGGCGATCCCAGGCAAGTCCCGAAGTCGAGGCAGTCGTTGGCCGTGAAGAGCAGGGGCACGCTGATCGGCACCTGTCCCGAGGCCACCAGCTGCCCGTCGACGGTGATCGCGACGTCGAGAGGGCCGGCCGGACTCGCGTCGGTATGGGTCGTCGTGACGACGAGGGTCGCCCGCCCGACGGGGATCTTCTCCGACGTACGGATCTTGGTCCGCTGCATGAGGAACAAGTTGTACTCGTACGTGAGGATCCCGTCGTCGATGTAGCAGGTGAGCCCACCGGCTCCGGATCCGAGCGCGTAAAGCACCCCGCTCGCGTCCTCGGGGAAGTCGACGTCCATCGTGAGAACGTTGTTCTTGGTGCCCAACTGCGGGGCGCAGAACTCCGGCATCCGGGTCATGGTTCCCGCGAAATCCCACTCCTTGTATGGCGGTGCGATCCGCAGTTCGGGGTGGTAGACCGGCACCCACAGGCCGCCGCCGACCGGCAACACGGCGTTCTTGGCGGCCTCGACCATGAAAATCTCGCGCATCTGGGCCAGCTTCTCGGGCTGCTCGGACGCGAGGTCGTGCGCTTGGGAAAAGTCCTCGTCGAGGTTGTAGAGCTCCCAGACGTCATCGTCGGGCGTCCAGGTGGCCATGCCGGGGGGCAGTCCCGGCACCCACGGCAGACGAGGACCGGCGGCGCCGGCCAACCACCCCTCGTGGTAGATGCCACGGCTGCCCATGATCTCGAAGTACTGCGTTTCCTTGCCGCCCGCGGCAGCCCGATCGATCAGGGTTGCGGCGAAACTGGCGCCTGCAATCGGCATCTGCGGTTCGCCGTTCACCGTCTGCGGCGGGACGATTCCGAGGATCTCGTAGATGGTCGGCACGACGTCGTTGCAGTGCAGGAACTGATCGCGCGGCACCGCGTCGGGCTTGATCTTGGCCGGCCAGCGGATCGCCATCGGGTTGCGGGTGCCACCCAGGTGCGAGGCCATCAGCTTCATGCCCTTGTACGGCGTGCTGCCTGCCCACGCCCACGCCGCGTGATACTGGTTGTCCACGAGCGGCGAGCCCAGCACGTCGAGACCACCGAGTTCGTCGAGGGCGTCGATATGCTGGCGGACCGTCGTCGGGATGCCGTTCTGCGCGAGCAGCTCGGAAATGGTGCCGTTCTGCCCTTCGCCCGAGGAACCGTTGTCGCCCCAGATGTAGACGAACACTGTGTTGTCCGCGTAGCCGAGGGCCTCGAGTTCGTCGGCGAGCCGGCCGACCTGGACGTCGACGTGCTCGCCGAATCCGGCGGCAACCTCCATCAACCGGCGTTGGAACGGCTTCTCGTCCTCGGGGATGTCATCCCATGCGGCCATCTGCTCGTGGCGCTCGGTGAGCTCGCAGTCCCGCGGGATCCACCCCTTGTCCTTGGCCCGCGCGAACACGCGTTCGCGGTAGGCGTCCCAGCCGTCGTCGAACTTGCCGGCGTACTTGTCGGCCCACTCCTTCATGATGTGGTGCGGGCCGTGCAAGCAGCCGCTGGCCCAATACATGAAGAACGGTTTGTCGGCGTTGAACGCCTTGTGCTGGCGCAACCAGGAGATGGCCTCGTCAGCCAGGTCTTCGGAGAGGTGGTAGCCCTCTTCGGGTGTGCGCGGCGGCGGGACGACGGTGGTGTTGCGGACCAGGTTCGGCTCATACTGTGACGCCTCGCCGGCGAGGAAGCCGTAGAAGTGCTCAAACCCCAGCCCGGTCGGCCAGTTGTCGAACGGCCCGGCCGCGGTGGTCTCCTCGGCGGGCGTGTTGTGCCACTTGCCGAACGCCGATGTCGCATATCCGTACTGGCGGAGCACCTCGGCGACGGTGGCACTGGACCGAGGGATCTTGCCCGCGTAGCCGTCCCAGTCGTTGGCGAGCTCGGCGATCTGGCCGTTGCCGATCTCGTGGTGATTGCGCCCGGTCAGCAGCGATGCCCGCGTAGGCGAGCACATGGCCGTCGTGTGGAACCGGTTGTAGGTGACGCCCTCCTCGCAGATCTTGTCGAGCGTCGACGTCGTGACCTCGCCACCGAACGTCGACGGCAGGCCCGGGCCCGCGTCATCGATCAGGACGATGACGATGTTGGGCGCGCCGTCGTGAAGGCGTTTGGGCACCGCGCGCGGATGGTAGGTGGACTCCTGCAGGGTGCGCCCCGCGATGCTGCCCGACGGCACAGGAGGGAAGGGCAACACGCCGCCATCGGGCAGCACCGGTGAGATCACGCCGTTGTCGGCCGTCTTCGAAGCCATCGGGACTCTCCTAGTCTCGCCAAACCGCCGGGTGCGAGGTGGGTACGGGATGGGGACCGCCCGGCACGGCCCCCATCCCGGACCCACGCTAGGCGGCATCGGGACTGCGGGTCTTGACACTTCAAGACAGATACTTGACAGTTCAAGACATGCCCCTGATCCGCGGAACCGCACTGGTCGAATTTCCCGAGCTGGTCACACAGCTCGGCGGCGACCCGCTGAGTTTTATCGAGTCTGCCGGTCTCGATTATGCGGACATCGGCCGCCACGACCGATTCATCTCGCTGCCGGGCGGGATCCGGGCGCTCGAGGACGCGTCAGCATCCTTGGACGTACCCGATCTCGGCCGACGCCTGGCCACGCGCCAGGGGATCGACATTCTCGGCGCGGTCGGCCTGGCCGGGCGCAACGCGGAAACCGTGGCCGAGGCCTTCGCCATCTTCGACCGGTTCATGGCCGCGTACAGCCCATCGATCAGTGCACGGATGGTGCCGAACCCCGCCGCCGCCGATCGCTACCGTTTCGAGTTCAGCTACTTGCTCAAGCCCGAACCGTGGAGCCAGGCAATCGAACTCTCCATGGGCGTGGTCCTCAAGCTTCTTCGCCTCTTCCTCGGGCCGACGTATTGCCCCCTCGCCGTCCACCTCCCGCACGCCCCGCTGTCTTCGCCCGATGCCTACCGCGGCTACTTCGGCTGTCGCGCGGAATTCTCCGAGAAGGTGGCGGCGTTCACGCTCCGAACCAGGGACTTGGAGCGACGCCTGCCAGCCGATCGGTTGGCACATCAGACGGCAATCGATTTCCTGTCGTCCACCGTCGGCGACTACAACGTCACGGCGAGCGCCACTGCGGGCACCCTGATCCGGCAACTCTTACCGTCGGGCGCAGTCCGTCTCAGCGATGTCGCACGCTATCTCGACCTCCACCCGAAGGCGCTACAGCGCAAACTCACCGCCGAGGGAGTCAGCTTCGAGGACCTGGTCGATACCACGCGTCGCGAGACCGCCAGAAGGCTGCTGCTCGACACCGACATGAGCCTGGACCACCTCTGCCGTGAACTCGGCTACGCCGAACAGAGCGTGCTCACCCGGTCGTGTCGCCGATGGTTCGGGATGCCGCCCACCGCTTTCCGGAAGAGTGCGGGCGCGCGCACCGTCGAGGATTGACCCCGTAACGCAGAACGGGCGCGGTCGCAGGTGGATTCGTCATCCACCAGCGACCGCGCCCGACGTTCTGCGCGGTACCAGCTCTTAGCTGTACAGACGGCTACCGCACGACGGCCACGCGCCGATGCCCTGGCTGGCCAAGGTGTTCTCGGCGACACGGATCTGCTCTTCGCGGGTAGCGGTGTGGGGCATGCCGGTACCACCGTTGGCCTGCCACGTGCTCGGGCTGAACTGCAGCCCGCCGTAGTAGCCGTTGCCGGTGTTGATGCCCCAGTTGCCGCCGCTCTCGCACTGCGCGACGGCGTCCCAGTTGCCGCTGGCGGCATTGGCGGTGGCAACGATGCCGGCCGCGGGGGCGATGATCAGCGCGCCGGCAACGGCGGTGCGAGCGGCGAGTTTGGTGATGTTCATGTGTTGTTCTCCTCGTCGTGCCCGAATGATTGCTCCGGGCTGGTTACGAATCGAAAGCGAACTTACGGAATTTCCACAGAATCGTCATATCGGCCCGATACATGCACGAAAGCGCAATTCTTCATCATTTCGGTACATTTCCGCAGATCAGCTGCGTTATCGTTCTGTTATGCAGCCGTGATTGTCCCTATATGATTTGTGAGGGGTCTCACTCCAGGTCAGGGCCGATTGTGACCGTGGACACGGAGGGATAGCGGTTGGCAATCCGCCGATCCAGCGTCGCGAGGACCGCACCGCCACACTGGGCGAAAGCAGCCAGGTAGTCGTCGGTCCACAGCTTGTGGCTGCCGTCCGGGAGCGACGAGAACGCCCGGAACAACGCGTCGATGCCGGGCGGCTCTTCACACCAGACCACTCGCTCGTCTGCCCTCAGTGCGTCCAGCACAAGCCATGCGGCGTCTCGATCGAGCGCATCTTCGCCCATCACGGCGCGATTGGTCAGCAGGCGCAGGAGTCCGGTCTGCGTCACCCGACACAGGCCCAAGTCGTCGTTCTGTGCGTCGACCCACGCGGCCGCCGCGTCGTGGTGGATATGGCGCGCCCAGACCGCAGCAAGCCACACCCCGACGTCGACGAGGATCACTCGCCGTACCTGTGTGCATCCTCTGCGTCGAAGGCGGCTTCGATGTCGTGATAGGTGATGTCGACCCGCGGCCCCGACGACGACCCGACCAGCGGCAACCGAACACGCCCCCCGGCCGGCACCCCTGCCTGTCCAACCTCCTGAGACAGGGCCTTGATGAACAGCTCCTTCAGGCTGATGCCCCGATCAGCTGCTGCCATCTTCGCCGCACGCATGAGCGCCGGAGGCAGGTCAACCGTTGTGCGCATAAACGCATATTAGCATCGGCGCCCAACCCGACATGGATATGAGAAAGGCCCCGGGGTGGTGTCGCATGCCGGGGCGACGGTTCTGCTGCGATCAGCCGAGAAAACGGGCCTGAACAGGCAGTTGTCGACCGTGTTGGCGCCGTGGCGCAAACCGTTGGCTACCCATGATCCGGGCAAGATCCTGCTCGACCTCGCCGTCGCGGTCGCCCTGGGTGGGGACTGTCTGGCCGACATCAACCAGGTGCGTGCCGACCCGGCCGTGTTCGGGTCGGTCGCCTCCGATCCGACCGTGTCGCGACTGATCTGCACGCTGGCCGCCGATGCCTCCGCGGCCTTGTCGGCGATCAACACCGCCCGTGCCGCCGCCCGGGAGCAGGCGTGGACCGCGGCCGCCGCCGCGGCCCCCAACCACGGCCGTGATGGGCGGCATCCGTTGATCGTCGACCTCGACGCAACCCTGGTGACCGCACACTCCGACAAAGAGCAGGCGACGCCGAACTGGAAGAAAGGCTTCGGGTTTCACCCGCTGTGCGCGTTCGCCGATCACCAAGCAGCCGGAACGGGGGAACCACTGGCTATCGAGCTACGGCCGGGCAATGCTGGGTCGAACACCGCGGCCGATCACATCACCGTCGTCGAGCACGCGTTGGCCCAGATACCCGGCATCGACGGTTATCGGGTCGGCAAAGCCGTGTTGATCCGCACCGATTCCGCTGGCGCTACCCACGACTTCCTGGAGTATCTGACCAGACGGCGGCTGGCCTACTCCGTCGGATTCGGACTCACCGAAGCCGTCGCCGGGATCATCGACCGACTACCTCCACAAGCGTGGACCCCGGCCTACGATGCAGACGGTGTCGAGCGTGACGGGGCGTGGGTGGCGGAACTGACGGGCATGCTGGACCTTCCAGGCTGGCCCGAGGGGATGCGGGTGATCGTCAGGAAGGAACGCCCGCACCCGGGTGCACAGTTGCGGTTCACCGACTCCGACGGCATGCGACTGACCGCATTCGCCACCAACACACCACGCGGCCAGCTGGCCGCGCTCGAACTGCGCCACCGCCGGCGGGCCCGCTGCGAGGACCGCATCCGCACCGCCAAAGACTGCGGCCTGAGGAACCTTCCCCTGCACGGGTTCGATCAGAACCGCATCTGGTGCACCATCGTCGCTCTCGCATGCGAGTTGATCGCCTGGGCCCAGATGCTCGCCTTCGACACCACCCCCGCGCGACGGTGGGAGCCCAAACGGCTGCGGCTACAAGTCTTTTCGATCGCCGCCCGGCTGACCCGTCATGCGACACCACCCCCGCGCGACGGTGGGAGCCCAAACGGCTGCGGCTACAAGTCTTTTCGATCGCCGCCCGGCTGACCCGCCATGCGAGGCGGACCCGGCTCAAACTCGCCGCCACCGCACCACACCGGCAACTCCTGCTCGACGGACTCGCCCGACTCGCAGCACTTCCCGATCCCGGCTGACACCGGCCGTCCTGCCCATCGACTGAAAGGAAAAACCACTTCGGGGCCGTGAACCCCGACGCCCACCGACGCCTCGGCCACTCATTCACGGCCTCGGTCCGGAATCCGGTCCTCAGACCACCCCACCGGACCGACTCACGCGGCGGGCGTCACCCCGCGAAACATCGAGGATAGTCGCTGTGTGATGTCCAGGAGACAGCTGCTCGCAACCAAACCTACCAATCAACGCACCAGTCCGTCGACAACGATCGCCGCCAAAGAACGTCCGAACTCGTCGGGAGAAACGTGCTGTTCACGGACATACCATTCACAGGAAAACGTCAGCATTCCAATGATCGCGATGACAGCAGCTCGCTGATCCAATAGTGCCCGAAAAGCACCCTCATGGACCCCATCTTCGACAATCTTGCTGAAGATGGATTCGTAATCGTCTCGCAATTGGACGACGTCACGCTTGGCATCACCGCCCAGAAACTGCCACTGGTGAAAGGCGACACTGGTATGGTTCGGAGTGCGTGACATCACATCGACATGGCGTCGAATCGCCTGACGCAAGCGATCTGCGGCAGGATCGTCTTGATCACGGATCGGCCTGAGCTCAACAAGATAGTTGTTGATCCCGTCTCGAACTATCCGGTGGAGAATCTCCTCTTTGCTCCCGATATGCGAATACAGACTACCCGATCTGATACCGACTTGATCGCCGATATCCCGCATCCCGATTGCCGAGAACGAGTGCCGACTGAACAGGTCTAGCGCCGCGGAGTAGATTGCATCCGCACTCACCGGGCCGGAGAAACCTCGACCAGCGTCACGCTTTCCGATGCCCATCGCGATGTCAATTCCGGTCGGATCGCAGTCCCTGCAGGAGGACTTCGGCCATCTTGTTGGCATAGTCCTCCGCCGCCGGATCACCCTGCGCCAGCCACTCGGGGACCCAGTTCAGCGCACCGAGAATCGACAACACGGCGTAGTGCACGTCGAGGTCACGGCTGAACACTCCACTAGATATCCCATCGTGAAGCACATCCCGGTAGAAGCGCTCATACTTCTTACGGGAGGCGATCACCCGCCGGCGATTCTCCTCACCGAGATAGCGCCACTGGTGAAACACCACGAGGACCTTCTCCGGGTTCCGCGCGACGAGAACGACATGATCTACGATCGCTTGCCGAAGCCGCTCGTCCGCTGGACCTTTCGGAATCCGCTCAACGACGTCTACGAACTCGCCCACTCCGTGGTCTACAATTTCGTACAGGATCGCCTCTTTGCTCTTCACGTAGACATAGAGCGAACCGGGAAGAATTCCTACTTTCCGAGCTATGTCGCGGACCGAAGTTCCCGGAAAGTCACGTTCACCGAACAATACGGTAGCTGCCACAAGAATCCGCGCCTTGACATCGGCGTCACTTGAGCGGCGCTCTTCACCCTCCGTGGTGGATTTCGTAACCATTCTAGAACTCCCGATCCCGATCTGCGCGATTAAATTCCGGCGGACGCTTCTCCAAGAATGCATTGACGCCCTCACGCAGGTCCGGGCCATAGTGCATCGCCGAGACGGCCCAATAACTGTTCGTCATCGCGGTTGCAAGATCGACCTGCCAGCTCGCCCGCAACGCCTGCTTGGTCGCCTCGACTGCGGGACGGGACTTGGCCGCGATCTTCGCCGCCAGATCAATCGCAGAGGGAATCAACTCATCCGGAGCCACGACCCGATTCACAAGCCCGATTTCGAGCGCACGAACCGCATCGACCACATCACCCGTCAACGCGAGTTCCGCGGCCAGTCCCGAACCCACCAGGCGCGGCAGGAAGTAAGTTCCGCCGTTCCCGGGAGGAAGCCCCATAGTGATGTATGTCTCGCCCAACTTCGCTCGCGTCGAACATAGCCGGATGTCACACGCGAGCGCGAGGTCTAGCCCGCCGGCGGTCGCCCCACCGTTGATCGCCGCCACGATCGGAATCCTCGAAGCGGCAACCCGTTGAGTCACCGGGAACAAGACCCGTGCGTTATACGGCTCGTGTTCAACGGCGTGCCGCTCGTCGAGATAGGTCTTCATCGCCTTCAGATCCGCGCCCGCTGAGAACTGTTTGCCAGCTCCAGTCAAGACCATCGCACGAACTGACATATCTCCCTCTAGCTCAGTCAGAGTCGCGAGCAGGTCGCTGACCATCTCGGGCACGACCCCATTTCCGCGATCAGGCCGGTTGAGGGTCAACACAACCACGCCGCCGCCGACGTGCTCGAAATACAGGGTGTCTCGTTCGATCGGACTCATCTCTTCTTCCTTCTTTTCACTGGTCGATGCCAGCGAATTTTTCACCGCTCGATGCCAGCGAACTACACTTTCTGCAGAATGGTGGCCACGCTCGTCGCGTATGCACCTGCCAGCCACCCGCCGGCGTTGATCGCCAGCGCTACCTTGGCGCCGTCGACCTGACGAGCCTCCGCGCGACCGCTCAGTTGGTCGTAGAGCTCCACAAGCTGAGCGCAACCTGTCGCCCCCAATGGATGCCCACGACTCAGCAGCCCGCCACTGACATTGACCGGTGTCTTTCCGCCCAGTGCTGTCTGCCCGTTCCGCAGGAGGAGGTGTCCCTCGCCTGGCCCGCACAAACCGATCTCGGCATATTGTAGGATCTCCGACGGCGCAGCTGCGTCGTGAACCTCGATGACATCGAGGTCTTCGGGGCCGACCCCGCTCCGCTCGTATGCCGCCGCAGCAGCCCGGGCCACTGGGGCGGAGCCCGCCCCGGAACCGGAGGCGATCTCGATGCTCCTTATCTCAACCCCTCCGATTCCCGCTCGGCGTGCATAGTCATCGGAGACGAGGACCACCGCCGCCGCTCCGTCAGTCGTTGGCGAGCACATCGGCAGCGTCAATGGATCGACAATCATCCGCGCCTCCAATACCTGTTCAACCGTCTGTGGGGCGCTGAACTGAGCGTACGGATTCAACGAAGCGTGCCGTCGATTCTTCACCGCCACCTCTGCGAAGTCTGCGATGCTCGCGTCATACGCATTCAGATATGCGGTCGCTTCGTCCGCATAGACGTCCAGAAGAGCTGAGCTCTTCATAGCTCTGTTCGCGTCGTCGGGGTCGATCTCGGCCATATCGGTCGCCCCACGGATTGCCGCGAAGGTCCGGTGCCTGTCTTCGTGCGAGAGTTTCTCGACTCCAACCGCCACGGCCACGTCACAGCGACCCGATCCAATTGTGTCGTATGCGGCCAATGTCGCCGAGCTTCCTGACGCACATGCGTTCTCGACGTTAATCAATGGCACTCGGCCGAGTTCGCTGTTCCGGAACGCCACCTGCCCACGAATCATCTCCTGCCCCGTCAGCAGGCCCGACGCGCCGTTGCCGAAGTACACTTGGCCGACGTCGCTGACGCTCACACCAGCATCAGCCAGCGCATCGACCGCTGCTTTCTCCGCGAGTTCACGAACCGTGGACTCGCTTCTACTCACGAACGGGGTCATGCCGACGCCCGCGATGAAGATTCTATTCATGGCTACTACCTCCGAAGCGGTCCGGATTCGGCGCCGCCACTGAATTCAGCTGCGGTCTTCCATCTCGCGTTGTATGCATCTACAAATCAGACGTTGTGTCTGTTCGCGCCCCGCCGCCGACCTTTCGCTCATGCCCGGACCAGTACCGGTCGCGGACCTCGCGACGAAGCACCTTTCCATACGCGCTGACCGGCAGTGATTCGACGAACTCGACAGCCTTCGGCTTCTTGTAGCCGGCAAGACTCTCAGCGCAGTACGCAATCAGTTCGTCACCGCCGACCTTCGCCCCGGCAGTCGGCACGACCACCGCATGCACCGCCTCGCCCCAGTACTCGTCGGGGATCCCGAGAACAACGACGTTGTCTACATCTGGGTGCGCGATCAGGACTTCTTCGACCTCGCGGGGGTACACGTTGTTGCCGCCCGAAACAATCATGTCCTTGGTCCTGTCGAGGAGGAACAGGTAGCCGTGCTCGTCGAACTCACCCACGTCACCCGTGTAAAGCCATCCGTCCTTCAGGGCAGCCGCGGTCGCCTCAGGGTTGGCCCAATATCCGCGCATCACGACGTCACCTCGCACACACACTTCACCGGGTTGTCCGGCCGGCAACGGATTCCCGTCTTGGTCGACTACTCGGACTTCGACATCTGTGCGCGCGATCCCCGCCGAACCGAGTCTGGGATCGTCTGTCTCAGCGAACTTCAAGTGCATCTCCCGGGTGAGCCCGGTGACGGTAATCGGCGCCTCACCTTGACCGTAGATCTGCGCGAAGATCGGACCGAACGTCCTGATCGCGGCTTTCAGATGCTCGAGGTAGATCGGCGCGCCGCCATAGCAGACTGCGCGCAACGTACTCAGGTCGTGCCGCTTCGGATCGAACCTGTCGAGGATCGCCACGATCTGGGTCGGTGCCAGAAAGGCTATGTGCGAGACTTCGTACCGCTTGATCGTCTCGAACAGCAGCTCCGGAGAGAAACTCAGGGCGTCCAGGATGACATTCGTCGCTCCTCGCGCGATAGTCGGCAGCGCCACGATCCCGCTGCCGTGCGACAGCGGCGCAGCGTGAAGCACGACTTCGGAGCCATCGATCGCGTAGACGTCAGCCAGATAGTTCATCGCGACAACCCGGCCTGTACGATGCGTCCAGGTCGCTCCCTTCGGACGACCCGTAGTACCTGAGGTGTAGAACAGCCAGCTCGCATCTGTCGAGGTGATCTCTACCGGAGCCTGCAGCGGACGGTTCGACGAGGTCAACGCGGAGTATGACTCCACATCTGAGTTTCCCTCGACCTCGAATCGCCACCCGAGAGGCCCGAACTCAGCCAAGTGCGAATCGATCTGCTCGGTGAACGCCGCGCCGTGGATAAGTACTCGCGCTCCTGACGCCTGCACGATGTACCCCATCTCCTTCGCATGGAGTCGAGCGTTCATCGGGACTGCGACCAGCCCGGCAGCAAGGCAACCGAAGATGGTCTCGAGTACTGCAGGGCTGTTGTGCAACGCGAATGCCACGCGATCACCCCGTCGCAGGCCTCTACCGAGCAATTCGCCGCCAAGGCTCAACGCTCGGCGATAGAACTCTGCGTACGTTACCTCCTGGTCGCCGTAGACGATCGCCGGACGTTCCGGATACAGCTGAGCAGATTTCGCGAGGAAGGCCGCGATATTCATTTCGGGAGTCGACTCGGACATATGATCGCTCACTAAGCCTTGAACCAAGCGATATGCCGACCGTCGGGAGACGACCCGTCGAAGTTCACCTGCATGTCGCATTTGTAAGCATCCCAGCCGCGTTCCTCGTCAGGACGCAATCGCGCCAACAGCTGGACGCCCTCATCGAGTTTGACGACACCGAGCGCATATGGCAGATCGTCTTCGAAACCGCTCGGGGCACCTACACGCTGGATGGTGAAGCTATGCAGCGTGCCCTTTCCGGACACACTCGTCCAACCCAGATCTGTGCTGTAACAGTGCGGGCAGACATACTTCGGGTACATGATCGGTTTGCGACAGGCCTGACACTCCTGCACGACAAGATCACCGCGGTCGAGCGCCTCGTAGTAGACGTCGGTCAAATTTCCCATGTCTCTGTCCTCACTTGTCCACGCGCTCGAGGAGGAGCACCTGGCTGTCCATATACGTTCCGCCGGATCCCGCGCACACCGCCCGACGGGCGCCGTCGATCTGCCGTTGGGGCCCCGCGCGTCCGAGTAGTTGACGGATGCCCTCGACCAGGAGAGCGGTACCACCGCCGACTCCGGTATGCCCCGCCGACAGCAGTCCGCCATTGGTGTTGACCGGCAATCGACCGCCTGGAGAGAACTCACCTTTCGCGAACTGTCGCGCGGCTTCGAACTGCGGCGACAGCCCGAGACCCTCCACGCCCATCGCCAGGACCGCTGCGTACGAGTCGTAGATCTCGGCCAGGTCTGCGTCTTCCGGACCCCAGCCCGCCTGCTGGTATGCGAACTCACCGGCCCGCTTCCACCCCATGGTCGCCAGATCATGCTCCTGGCCGATGCTGTAGTGCGAGACACAGCCACCGGAGCCGGCGATGCGGACCCATCGGTCGTGATTCTTCCTCGCGTTCTCCGTACTCGTGACGACGTATGCGGCCGCACCGTCCGCGAGCATCGGGCACTCCATCGCGTGTACGGGGTCAGCGACCATCTTGGAACTCAGAACCCGCTCGATCGTGAGGTCTTTGTCCTTGTACATCGCATTCGGGTTGAGGCGCGCCCACTCACGCAATGCGACGCATACCGACGCTAGCTCTTCGGCCGTCGATCCCGAGGCCGCCATATAGCGCTGCGTGATCAGTCCGCCCACAGCGTTGAAGGTCAGCCCGGTCGGGCGCTCCCACTCGCGCGGGATACCGTATCCGCTCAGCATGTCCACCATGTCGGCGACTGGAGCCGATCCCCACTTGTCGGCTTGCAGGACTAACACGTTCTTCGCCTGCCCGCTGGCGACGAGCCCGGCCGCGGCTCGCGTGATGTTGTCACTCGTCGATCCGCCGGAATGAAGCATCGCACTCGCCTTCGCGCGCCCCTGGAGACCGAGTTCTTCAACCACACGGGAGAAGATGAGATCTGCCTGGTCATCCGCAGAGTGCAGACACGGGATGAGGAGCACGGTGTCGATGTCCGGCACCGTCAGCTGCGCGTCCTTGACCGCCAGCAGCGCTGCCGAGACCAACGAGCCGATGAACGACCGATCCGGGTGCTTCCCTGACGGAATCTCACCGATACCGACGAAGGCGGCCTCCAACGGATCCCCGGCCATCGGGTTATGCCCGAGTTCATAGTCAGCGATTGTCATTTTGGACAAATCCTTTCGAACTTGACGTCACTCTTGGACGCGACGCTTGGCTTGCAGCACCATGCGCGCTGTCAGCACGACTTCGTCGCGTTGGTTGGTCACCGAGTAGTCGAGCGAGAGCACACCCTGATCAGGACGCTTGGACGGCTGCGCATCGACGACCTCGACATCGACCTTGATCGTGTCGCCGGGTTTCACCGGCCGTAGCGCCCGAATCGACTGCACCTCCCGAAGCGCCACGATCGCCTCACCGTAGAAGCCGGCGAGCGCAACGAGCCCCACCGCGAGGCTGAAAGTGAGCGGGCCGTGCGCGATCCGGGTACCGAACTGAGTGGACCTCGCGTACTCCTCGTCGGTGTGAAGGGGGTAGTGGTCGCCTGTGAGACCGGCGAACGTCGAGATATCGCCGATGTCCACCGTCCGCCCGCCGGTGCGACAGACCGTCCCTACTGGGAAGTCCTCGAAACACCGGTCGAGCTCGGGTTGAACCATCCCAGTTCCGCTCGGCACAATCACTGGTCTGTCATTCCCAGGTCGATGGCACCCAGCGCCTCGTGAGCGAGACCGAATCCCAGGTCTGCTTCAAGGACTCGACGCAGTCCACGGGTGACGACCTTGCGAGCGTAGCGGCGAGCAAGCAGGGGCTTGGCCGCGATCTGCTCGGCGATCTCCCACGCACGCGGCAACAGCTTCTCCGCCGGCAGCACCTCGTTCACAGCGCCGTATTCGAGCGCGGTCTTCGCATCGAGCTCCTGCCCGGTGATGAGGAAGTAACGACCGCGGTTCGGCCCGAGGACGTAGGGCCAAATCACATGAGCACCGTCACCGGGCACGATCCCCGACGGGAAGTGCGGACCATCCTGGAAGTACGCAGTCTCCGAAGCCAGCACGACATCGCTCATCACCGGGATCTCAGGATGGTTGCTGACCGGCCCGTTCACCGCCGAGATCACCGGAACCTCGATGTCGACCAGATTCCTCAGCAGTCGCTGCCCCTCGAAGATCACATGATCCCAGTCGTGCGGGGTTCCCAGCGCGAAGGTCGAGAAGTCGATGTCGTCGCAGAACGAATCGCCAGCACCCGTCAGAATGACAACCTTATTCTCTCGATCGCAAGCAATGTCCGTGAAGCAGTACGCGAGCTCATCGTGAGCCCGCGAAGTCCAGATCATGCTGCCGCCCTCCCCGTCGTGCACGGTGACCTGGAGGATTCCGTTCTCGCGCTCGAGCTTCACGTGCTGGTACTTCTCGGCGTACTCGGCGAACGGCGTGGCAAGACTGGTCATGATGATTCCTCTCGGTGGTTCCAAATCTTCTTCTGTCCGAATAAACAATCATTTGTTTTTAGCATATCATTGCCCGTGGGGTCCAACAAGCCCTCCTTCAGGGCCAAGAAGCTAACATGACAAACCAGTGTGCGTTTCCTTAGGTGGGGAGCGAGGGAAGGATCGGGGATCATGGCGCGTCGCGTTGCTACGAGTTCGAAGAGTGGGGTACCCCGGCAGACCACTCAGAGGCGACTGCGCGAGGCCGCTGTCCAACTCTTCAGCCAACAGGGCTACGCGAGCACTTCTATCCGGGAACTCGGGGAAGTGGTCGGCATCCTGCCGGGCAGCGTGTACGCGCACATCGACACCAAACAATCCCTTCTCGTCCATCTGATCGACACCGGTATCGACGAGTACCTCGCGGCGACGTCTCGCCTCAGCGGGACAGGCGAAGAACGACTCCGCGCCTTGGTCCACGCCCATGTCTCGGTCATTGCGAAGAACGTCGACCAGGCGAATGTCGTATTCCATCAGTGGCGTCACGTGGAAGGCCCCGAACGCCGGTATCTCCTCGACAAGCGGGGCGCGTACGCACGCAGAATCCACGACATAGTAAAAGCGGGTATCGCCGACGGCAGCTTCACGGCGACGATCGACGGCTGGGTCGCGGTATTGACCATTCTCGGCATCCTCAACTGGACATCTGAGTGGTACATGTCGACGGGCCCCGAGCCGGTGGAGGTGATCAGCGACGGACTCTTCCAGATCATCGTGTCCGGTTTGACCCGGGATCGGCTGCCCGCCGCCGACGTCGCGGCGAGCTGACCGCTCAGCACGATTCCGCGAGCACCGCACCGGCAAGCCTTTCGGACAACGTCGGAGCAACTCGTCGCTCCTCGATCTTCCAGGCACCGTCGATCCGGGCGAACGTATCGTGGTACTCGCCCATCGTCACCAAACGGAGCTTGTCCTCCTCGGTTCGAAGCACCAGAACGTATGCCGCCCCGTGGGCATGCTCCCCCTCGGTGCCGCTGAGACGGATATTGCTCACCTGGTGACGGGTGCCATTCCCCGCTGCCCGAACGAAGAATGCCTCCAGGTCCGGACGCCCCTCGATCGGCGGGTTCTCGCCGTTTCGGAAGATTCCGTCGTCCGTGAAGAGTGCGGCGCAGTCGGCGCCCCGCCCCGAATCGAACGCCCAGGAGTACTCGCTGTACAAGGAAGTGAGTTCATGGATGTCAGTCGCTGTCAGCTCATTCATGATTCAGACCACCGGCCTTTCCGATTCCGATGAAGAGACACTGGCGGCGTCCCTCTGCTGTTGATGAAGCCGCTGCAGGGATCGCATGAATTGCTTCGGGCTATTGGACGCGAAGGCTCCGGTCACAACGCCATCTGTCACGACCTCGGCCGCGAACTCGTAGGCGTCGAGATCTCCGTGAACCACCGCGATCGTCGAACCCATCCCCGCCGACCCGGTGAATTGGAGCCGGCAACCGTGCTGGTCACTCCAAAAGTAGGCAGAAAGCTCGGGGGGCGGCGGCGCAAGATCCATAAGCGCATGTGCGACCCGCATCGAACTGTCCATCGCTGCCGTCCAGTGTTGGATCTCCTCACGCCCCGACGGCGAATGCCGACAGACAATGTCGCCCGCACCGAAGACGTCGGGATCGCTAGACCGACCGTCGACGTCGCACAGCAGTCCATTGTCCGTCGCGAGGCCCGACTTCTCGATCCACTCGAGAGCGCGCGTGACACCGACCCCGACCACGGCCACATCGACCTCATGGACGTTTCCGTCACTGGTACGCACCGTGGCACCGGTCGGGCCTTCCTCGACCGAATCGATCGTCAGCCCGCTATCGACGACAACGCCTGACCGTTCGTGCAGCCGCGCTATCCAGGCCGACAGAACCGGACCGACTGCCCCGATCATCGGCCCGCGATCAGCGGCGACGACGCGCACCGCCTTCCCCATCGACCGCACAGAGGACGCCACTTCCAATCCGATGAAGCCGGAACCGATGACGAGGACACGCTCGGCGTCGGCCAGCGCCTCACGTAGGGCGACCGCGTCGCCGATCGTCCTGATGTAGTGAATTCGCGGGGACGGGTTCATGCCGTCCAGCCGACGAGCCTTCGCCCCGGTCGCGATCAAGAGGCGGCCGTACGGAACCGTGGTGCCGTCCGCCAGGGTCACTGACTTCTGAGCTCGGTCGAGGCGGACGACGCGACTGTTCAGGCGCACGTCGACGTCCAGCTCTCGCTCAGAACCCGGTCGCAGCAGCGCTAGCCCGGCCTCATCTATGTCGCCGGTTAGGAATTCCTTCGACAACGGCGGACGGTCGTACGGCGCGACCGACTCATCGGTGAGCAGCGTGATGCTGTCGCTGTAACCAGCGAATCGAAGTCGTTCAATGGTCTTCACAGCCGACAGCCCACCGCCGACAACCACGAGTCCCGCTTCGTCAGTCATCGCAGCCCTCCTATCGCTGTACGCTGGCCAGAGCAGCCGTCGCGCGTTGAGTCAGCCGAAACTTCTGGACGCGCCCGGTCACAGTCACCGGCAGTTCTGATTCTTCGATGAAGAAGACATATGCGGGAACCTTGAACCGCGCGAGGAGATTCGTGCAGTATTCGATCAGATCCTGCGGTGTCGTCTCCGAATCGCCGGACGGGACGACGAACGCCACTCCGACCTCCCCCATCCGGTCATGCGGCACACCAATCACGTGGGCAGACTTCACTCCCGGATGCCGACTAAGGATCCCCTCGGTTTCAGCAGGCAAGACCAGTTCACCGCCGCACCGGTACGACTCCTTGATTCGTCCGGTCAACGTGATGTAGCCGTCCTCGCTGATCCGCCCGAGGTCCCCGGTGTGCATCCAACCGTCCGCAGTGAACAATGCGGACGTCTCCTCCGGCTTGTTGTAATAGCCGCGGGTGACCGACACGCCCTTGGCCAGGAGTTCACCGATCTCGCCCGGCGGAAGGTCCTCGCCGGTGCCTGTCGCGATCACCCTGTACGCAGCGACTCCCCCGCCGGCGGCGGGGTCTCCGGCGATGCCGGCGAGCTTGATCGCTCCGTTCGTGGTTTGCAGGCGCTCGATGGGGTCGCCGGGGAGAGTGCACGCCGTCGAGGCTGTCGTCTCGGTCTGTCCGTAGGCAGTGAAGATCTCGTCAACGGTCAGCACATCGTAGATCTCTTGCCATATGTCTGGGTGGTGAGCTGCGCCGGACGAGAACATCGTCGTCAGATGGTCGAGATCGTACTGACCCGCGCGCGCTTCCTCGAGGAGCCTGGTCGTCATCGCTGGCACGCAGATCAGTTCATCGATCTGATGCCGACTGACAGCACTGAGCATGGCGACCGGATCAAACGTCGTCATCGGAAGGATCGAACCGCCGGTATACATCGCTGCGATCATTCCTTCGACATAGCCGAAGACGTGATACATCGGCATCGCGTAACAGATCGTGCGGGCATCCTGAAATGCCCGCGTGTACGCCGACGAGTAGGCCATTCGCACTACACCGTCATGCGTGAGCATCGCGCCCTTCGGTTTACCGGTGGTTCCCGAGGTGTAGAGCAGGTCCGAGTCGCTGGCGGCATCGACCTGCTGCGTGAGTTCCAGAATCTGGCGATCGGAGATCCCGCGCCCCACTGCCACGACACAGGCCAGCGGCGCGCCGCGCACGTCGTCCTTCTCGCCCATCGCACGGACAAAGACGTGCTCCAGCGAGGGAAGTGCAGTCCCGCCACCGTTCTCCTCCCATCCTGGAGCGATGCGATCGAGGCAGTCGAGATAGTCCAAGCCGCGGAACTCGTCCATCGTGATCAGTAGTCGCGCGTCAGACTGTCGGAGGATGTACTCGAGCTCCTCGTGTCGGAGCAGGAAGTTGATCGACACCGAGATCGCGCCGATTCGCGCCGCGGCGAGTTTCAGCGCGACAAAGTCCGGGAGGTTCGCCATATCGACCGCAACGTGGTTTCCAGACCGGATTCCAAGCGCATACATGCCCGCAGCCAGGCGAATCGACCATTTCTGCATCTGGGCGTATGTGATATCGCCTGCATCATCGCGGACGAAGACTCGGTCGGGGTACGTCGCCGCCGTGTCGTCGAACAGTTGGGCAGTGGTTCGCGACTGCCAGGGAGTGTGGCGCCGCTCCAACGCGTTTCGCCGCTGGGTAGTCAGTTCTGCATTCATCATGACTCCGATTCAGGGTGTCCGGGCGAGGTCGGTGCAAGCGCACGGATGTCATCGGCGCTCAGCCCGACTTCGCGGAGTACTTCTACTGTGTGTCGGCCGAGCGCCGGGGGTGGGCTCAGCGGCAGATCGCGGGCATAGTCGAAGGGCAGCCGCAGCTGGGTGACGGAACCGGCCCGGTCGATCAGTCGTCGCTCGTGGGTCAACGGATGGTCAGTCGCTTCTTCCAGGCTGTGGACCGGACCAGCTGGGACACCCGCCCCACTAATCTTCTCGAGCCAGTACTCAGCTGGCTCCTCGGCGATGATCTCCTCGATGACACCGTCGAGCAGTTCGCGGTTCTCGACACGACGCTCGACGGTGCTGAACTCCGCCTGCATCGCCAGATGCTCGGCCCCCAGAGCAACGCAGAGTCGTTCGAATAGCCGATCCGTCGCCGCCGCCACCATGATCGACTTGTCGCTCGCCCGATACTCGCGGTAGGGAGCGGTGCTCGGGGCTGCAGAGCCGAGTCGCCCGGGATGAAAGTCGGCGTTGAGCAGCCCACTGATCTGGTGGCACATCATGAACAGACCACTGTCGATCAACGTCGATTCCAGGCGCTGCGGCCCCGAGTTGCGATCGCCGCCGTGGAGCGTCGCCATCAGCGACATCGCCGCCCACATCCCCGTCGAGATATCGATCAGGGAAGGCGCAGCCCGGGACGGGCGGCCATCAGGATCTCCGGTGAGTGCCATGATTCCGGTGAATGCCTGCACCAGGGCGTCATACCCGGGACGGTCGTGGCCGAGCGGCCCGCGGCCGAAGGCGCTGACCGACAAGTAGACGACCGACGGGCTGACCTCCGATACCTGGTCGAAGCCCACCCCGAGTCGATCCGCAACGCCCGGGCGGAAGGACTCGACGACAACGTCCGCATCCCGGCAGATGGCCAGCGCAGCCCGCTTGCCATCCGGCGAGCCGAGATCGAGCTCAACGCTGCGTTTATTTCGATTCACCGTCTCGAAGACGGTGCTCGATTCCCCGAAATGCGGGGGAAGCGAGCGCGTTGAGTCCCCCACGCCCGGACGCTCGACCTTCACCACGTCGGCCCCGAGGTCACCGAGGATCATGCATGCCAGCGGACCCGCGATGTTCTCGCTGAAGTCCACCACCCGGATGCCGCGGTACGTCTCCTGCAATCCCATTCCCTATCCGATGCTCGATGTGCGATTGGGTTTCCGTGACTCCAAAACAATCACTTGTTTATTGCTATCAGAGGTTGCTACTGTGGTCAACACCACATCAGAACATCCCTGATGTCCACGTCACCGATAGGGGCTCCAATGGACTTTCGCTTCAACGAAGAGCAGCAGCTGTGGCACGAGACCGTGCACGCGTTTATGGACCGCGAGGTCGGGATCGAGTACACGCGTGAGCACGATGCGTCGCGCGAGTTCCCGCACGAGGCATACCAGAAGATCGCCGACCGGGGCTGGCTCGGACTCTTGATCCCAGAGGAGTACGGCGGCCTTGCCGCCGACCCGATCATGTACGCGATCTTCTGCGAAGCGATCGCGAAGTACAGCCTCGACTTCGCCGCCGCGATCATGACCTCCATGTTCACCGCCACGAACGTCGCTCACCACGGCAGCGACGAGCAGCGCGCGAAGTACCTCCCGTCCTTTCTGGCCGGCGAGACCAAGTTCAGCATCTCGATCACCGAGCCCGGCGCGGGCTCCGATGCAGCGAGCCTCCGAAGCAAGGCTGTGAGGGACGGCGACTCGTGGATCCTCAACGGCAACAAGGTGTTCTGCTCGGGCGCCCACCTGCCCAACACCGTGATCGCAGTGATGGCGAGGACGGGCGCGGACAAGCACGCGGGCCTGAGCATGTTCCTCGTCCCAAACGACACCGAAGGCGTCGATATCCGGAAGCTCGACACGATCGTTCGGCGAAGCTTGGGCACCACCGAGATCTTCCTCACTGACGTCCAAATCCCGGCAGAGAGCATCATCGGCGAACCCGGAGATGGGTGGAAGGTGGTCGGCAAGCATCTCGAATGGGAGCGCCTCGGACTGGCAGCAACCTACGTCGGCAACACGCGGTCGGCACTCAACGACACCATCAAGTACACCAAGGAGCGCACCCAGTTCGGCCGCCCGATCTCCTCGTTCCAGGTGCTCAAGCACCGCATGGCCGAAGACGAATGCCATGTCGAAGCAGCCCGACTCCTGATGTACAACGCAGCGACGAAGCTCGCACGCGGTGAAGGCGCACTCAAGGAGGTCTCGATCGCGAAGGTCTATGCCGCCGACACTGCGTTCAAGGTCGCAACCGATGGCATGCAGGCTCTCGGCGGATACGCCCAGCTGCCCGAGTACGACATGGAGCGCTACTTCCGGGAAGCGAAGCACGCCATGGTCGGTGGAGGCACCAACGAGATTCAGCACAGCATCATCGCCAAACAGATGGGCCTCTGATCGGGCGGCCCTCGGACCGCTTCGTTCTGCAGGCCACCCACAACGGGGACATCGGCGATCCGCGCCTCCCGATCATCACGAATCTCGAGCGCTGCGCGATAAACAATTACTTGTTCGGCCCGATGCTCCCGTCCCATACCTTTGAAACTCGGCTCCACGCCGGAGAGGAAACCTTCAAATGTCCAAGAAACTCGACTTCGACGCCGTTGTCATCGGCGCCGGGATCACCGGCCTGTACCAGGCGTATCGCCTACGCGAGATGGGCTACAACGTACTCGGAGTGGAGGGCTCCGACGACATCGGCGGCGTCTGGCATCACAATCGGTACCCGGGCGCGCGTATCGACTCCGAGAGCGAGGTGTACGGATACTTCTGGAACGACCAACTGATGCAGGAGTGGAACTGGACTGAACGGTTCGCCGCTCAGCCCGAGGTTCTCGAGTACATCCACCGAGCCGCTGAGATCATGGACATCCGCAAGGATTACATCTTCAATGCCCGGGTTAAGTCTGCGACTTTCGACGACGACACCAACAGCTGGACTCTCGAGTTCGAGCAGCCGTACCGGGCACCGGTCACCACCCGGTTCGTCTTCTCCGCTCTCGGGCCGTTGTCCGCACCGCAGATGCCCAACATTCCGGGGATCAATACGTTTAAGGGACTGAGTATCCACACCGCCAACTGGCCGCGTGATCCCAACGGGTTCGGTCCTCAGGAGATCGACTTCTCAGACAAGCGTGTCGCGGTGATCGGTCTCGGCTCCACAGGCGTCCAGGTGGTTCAGGAGATGGGCAAGGCTGCCAAGGAGCTCACCGTATTCTTGCGGTCCCCGAACTGGTGCACCCCTCTGGGGAACGGTCCGATGACGCCCGAGCGGATGGCCTACATCAAGTCCCACTACGAAGAGTTCACCGATAAGTGCGATGCCTCCATCGCAGGATTCCCGCACGAGTTCATCACGACGAACCTCTTCGACGCCCCAAAGGAAGAGCGAGATGCCAAGCTCGAGGAGCTCTACAAGGGTCCGGGCTTCTCCCTGTGGCTGGGGATATATCAGGACGCCCTCTCCGATCCCGAAGCGAACAAGTACGTATCGGACTTCGTCGCCGAGAAGATCCGCCAGCGGGTCAACGATCCCGAGACCGCGGAACTGCTCATCCCGAAGGACCACGGATTCGGCTTGAAGCGCGTCCCGCTCGAGACGAACTACTACGAGGTGTACAACCAGGACAACGTGTCGGTCGTCGACTTGAACTCGACGCCGATCACGCGGATCACCCCCGAGGGAATCCAGACGACCGACGAACTATACGAGTTCGACGTCATCATCTACGCCACGGGGTTCGATGCAGTGAAAGGCTCCTGGAATCGCATCGACATTCGAGGTTCCGACGGCGCATCCCTGAAAGACTCCTGGGACGGCGGCGTCACCACTTACATGGGGATGCAGTGCCCGGGATTCCCCAACTTCTTCATGCTCGTCGGCCCTCAGAGTGGCGCCACGTTCTGCAACATCCCTCGGTGCTCAGCGCTCGCGATCGACTGGTTGAGCGACATGATGCTCCACGCGAAGGAGAACGGGGTGGAACGTATCGAACCCGAGGTCTCCGCAGCCGATGAGTACACCCTCTATTGCACCAAGTTGATGAACAAACTCCTGCTGGGCCAGACCAACTCCTGGTTCACCGGAATCAACAAGAACATCGAAGGCCGCGACAAGCGGGAGGTCCTCATTTTCGTGGGCGGCAATACCAGGTTCCGCGAGTACTGCGACGACGTCGCGGAGGCCGACTACAAGGGCTACATCATGTCCTGATCGGCCCGGACCACGTATGCACTTCCCACAAGTGGACTCATAACAATCAAGGAGGAACTCATGCCCCTGCTGACAGGTAAGACCGCAATCGTGACCGGGGGAGGCCGCGGACTGGGATCGGCGATCTCGACCACCTTCGCAGCCGAAGGCGCTCATGTCGTGATCGTCGACATGAACAGCGAGGCCGCGGCCGAAGTCGTGGCATCTATCGAGGCGAGCGGCGGATCCGCGTCCGCCGAGGTACTCGACATCTCGGACCGGGATGCGGTGAATGCGTTCGGCGCGAGAACTGTCGAGAAGTACGGCACGATCGACATCCTGATGAACAACGCTGGCGTTGCACCACGGATCCGCCCTGAGGACCCGGACCAGGCCGAGCGCTGGGACAAGGTGATCTCGATCAACCTCACTGCGCAGTGGGACATCACGGTCGCTTTGCTGCCTGCCCTGAAGCACCCTGGCGCGAGCGTGGTGTTCCTCTCCTCGATCGCGGGCTTCTCCGCCCCCCGGTCTAGCGCCGCCTACGGAGCGTCCAAGGCCGCCGTCCGGTCCCTCGTCCAGTACTTCGCTCGCACACTCGGTCCCACCGGTGGTCGGGCAAACGGCCTCGCTCCCGGCCGGATCAAGAGCGATTTGATGACGGTGACGGGCCAGGCCGGCGAGAAGTTCCTCCAGCGCCTTCCCTTGGGTCGGGTCGGAGAGACCGAGGAGATCGCCGGTCCGGCACTGTTCCTCGCTTCCGAGATGTCCGCCTATGTCACGGGAGTGACGATTCCGGTGGACGGCGGATACCTGGCCCTCTGATCGATCAGCCACGCACCACCCATCGTAGTCGGAGTCGCCGTGCCAGCAGCGACTCCGACCACGGTGCCGTTTCATCAGGAAGTAGGCGCTATGCCGCTCACCAACATCTCCACTTTCCAATTGACCGACCTCGCACGAGTCGGCGAATCGCTCGACCGACCGGAATGCGTCCTGGCGACAGAGGATGGATCTGTATACACCGGTGACTGGACGCTGGGCGTCGCACGGGTCGCACCGGACGGATCCACCGACTCCGCCCTATCCGCCGACATCGTGGCACAGGGGTTCCGGCCCAACGGAATCGCGATGACGCCCAACGGCGACTTCCTGTTCGCGAACATGAGCCGCGCCGGCGGGGTCTGGCGTATCGGACCTCACGATTCTAAGCCACGACCTGTGGCTGTCGACATCGAAGGCGATCCGATCGGGCGCACCAATTTCGTCCTGCTCGACGGTGACCGGACGTGGATCACCGTCAGCTCGAAGTCCCGCAAACACGACACGTTTACCGCAGACTCAGATAGCGGCCAGATACTCCTGGTTCAGGACGGTCAAGTCACAGTGGCGGCGGACGGCCTCAACTGGACCAACGAGTTGAGGATATCGCCGGACAGTAAGTACCTATACGTCAACGAGACGTTCGCGTGCAGAACCACCCGCTACGACTTGGGTGCCGACGGGACACTCAGCAACCCCGTCCGTATCAACTACCCGGGCGACACTTTTCCCGATGGCATGGCGTTCGACTCCGAGGGAGCACTCTGGATCGCATGCGTGATCTCAAACCGCGTCATTCGCGTTGCCCCCGACCACTCTTGGACAGTTCTGTTCGAGGACCTCGGCGAGCAGGACCTCGCCGGCATCGCTACGAGTCACGCCGCAGGTGAACTCACGTGGGACCGGATCTCAGCAAGTCGCGGCGAACAGTTGTCCAACCTCTCGAGCATTGCGTTCGGCGGCCTTGGCAGGAAGACCGTGTTTCTCGGCGGACTGGGCTTCAACGAGGTACGTGTCCTGGACTCTCCAGTCGCAGGCGCACCCATGGCGCATCACCAGCAGTGAACAGGAGGGAATCTCGTGACAAGCGAAACGACATCCGCTCGGATCACGAAGGTCGACCACGTCGCCATCGCAGTGCCGTCGATGGACGAGCTTTCGTTCTCGCTTGCATCGGCCGACCGCAG
>CAZVVS010000006.1:0-29722 GCA_964630585.1 uncultured Gordonia sp. | reverse complement strand
GGCTTGATGTTCACACTCGCCACGATGTGAGTCCTCTACTTTCATTCCTGAACGAAAAATGATGACGTTTGTGGCCCTGCTCGGACAAGCCCCCGTCGTCGCGGGTGAACGCGGGCTCTTCGCAGTGCCACCTAGCACTCTATACCCGAGAGTGCCAGCACTCAAGGCCGGGCTGTGCTGATGCGGGTCAGCGCTCGGCCGGCTTGGTCCCGTTCTGGACCGGCTTGGTGCTATTCGGACGCTTCGCGGTGCTGTTGCGGCTCTTCGGACGCTTGGCCTTGGCACGCTGAACCTTGAGCTTGCGCTGCAGCGCCCGCTGCTCCGCCGGGGTCAACGGCTCAGGCATCTTCGCGGTGTCCTTGCGGTACTGCGCGCCGCGGCCGGTGCCGGTGGTGTCGTCTTCGCGGAAGCACATCGAGCGCATGACGTTGTGGAAGTTCACCAGGCCGTGAACCAGTGGAAGGTTCGCGAGGACGACCAGGATCTTGGTGATCGACACCGCGCCGCGCTCCCCGGCGGCGGGTAGCCACGGGAAGAGCGCACCCAGCACTGCGCCCTCCACCTGGCCACCGATCTGACCAAACAGCCAGAGCGACAAGTAGTAGACGTAATACGCGGCGGTCAGCGTCTTGGTCACCGTGAGGTCGGCCAGCGACACGGTCTCACCGAAGTTCGCCCCGTTCACATGGTTGTTGTTCAGACCGATCAGCACGTCGAAGGGCGCACCGCCGACGTACGGGACGAAGATGCCCGCGAACAGCGAGGCAAGCTGCTCGTTGAGACTGAAATCGGCCGGATCGGCCGGGATCAGGTTGTGCGGGACCCGGATGGCGCGCATCCGCCCCAGGATGTCGCGTGTGGCGTCGCGGACCTGCCGCTTCTGCGCCGGGCCGACGGCCAGGCTCTCGACGTGCGCCGAGGTCCGCAGCACGATCCGGCTCAGCGGCAGGCTGCTGACCGGCTTGCACGTCTGGGCGTCGGCGAGCGCCAGCTGGTCAGCCGCGCCCTGGATGATCGCCGGGATCGGGATGTTGTATTTGACCGTGTCACTCGGCTTGCCGGCAGCATCGCGCTGCTGCGCGGTCACACGCGCGACGCACTGGTTGATGAACGCGTTGGAGATGGCCTGGTACACGTACGTGGCGACGAGCTGCCAGCCGGCGAACCCGATGTTCAGCAGGGTGTTGTACGAGGTCAGACCAGTGAGGTAGCCGGTAATGAAGCCCCACAGCCCGGCCGGGATCGGCCCGGCCGAACCGGGCAGGCTGACGAGGTCGCCCTCTCCACCGAGGACGGCACCGCTGTACGGGAGGAACGCGGCACCGATGCGCAACGGTGCGACCACCGTGGCGAAAAGATAGAGCCACGCGGTCTCCACCGCCTGCTGCAGCGTGATGTTCTCCAGCGCGATGGCCTCGTTCTGCTTGCCGTCGCGGATCTTGAGGAGGCTGTCGACGATCCACGCCGACGTGGCAGTGCGGTAGCGGGCGCCGCCGTTCTTGCTCCGGTCGGCACCGTGGGCCATTGGGTTATCGGAGACGGCCAGGGTCGAGACGTGGATCTTGGCCATGTCCCGGTGCGCGGCGGCCTTGGCACCGTGCGCGGGCCCCTGCAGTTCCCTGGGCAGGATCGGGTAGATCGATTCCCACAGCGAGTCGTAGACGACACGCAGGGTGGTGAACTCACCGGAGACGCACACCGTCGCCTTGTCGGCGTTCTCCTTCAGCGGGCGCAGCATCGAGTGCGGCGATCGGGCGATCCGGTCGATGCGCTGCTGGTAGGTCTCCACCTTGGGATCGGCCTTCGGCTTGGCCTTCTTGGCGACCTGGTTCTGGTACAGCAATGCAGGGTTCTGTGTCACGGCGGCGGCCGAACCGTTGCCCGTGATGGTGGCGATGGCGAAGACGCTCAGCGTCGCCACGGCGACTCCGCGCACCCACAACTTCGACGACGATCCCGCCCGCATCCCTGCTCGTCCCACTTGCTCCCCCGAAAATCGATCGCGCCCGGACCATGCCCGAATTGCGTAAGTCTTCTTGTAAGGGGAGCCTAACCCGCGGGCAGCGTCGCGGTACAACGATCTCCAGCGTCTTGTGAAGGACCTCACACGACTGACAGGAGACTCCCAGGTGAACTCCAGGATATCGCCAGCATCATCTCGTCACGCGATGAGGTCCGCCAGCGACTGCAACGCGATGGCGGCCAAGAAGCGCGCACCCGGCTCGATGATGTCGTCGTTGAAGTCGTAGGCCGGGTTGTGCACCGGGCCCGACTGCTCGGTCACCGGACCGTTCCCGATGAACGCATACGCTCCGGGGATCTGCTGCAGGAAGAACGCGAAGTCCTCCGCGGCCAGGATGCCGTCGCAGTCCGGGTCGACCCGATCGTCCCCGACGACCTGCGCCGCGACGCGTGCCGCGCGCGCGGCACAGTCCGGGTCGTTGACCGTGCACGGGTAGCGCCGCTCATACGTCAGGTCGACCTCGACGCCGTGGGCCGCCGCCACCGACGCGCAGATCTCAGTCACCAACCGCTCGATCTCATTGCGGGAGTGCGCATCCAGACAACGGGCCGTGCCGCGCAGGTGGGCACGCGGCGGGATGACGTTGTTGGTGGACCCGGCGCTGAACTGGGTGATCGACACTACCGCGGGCACGCGGGGGTCGAGTCGCCGCGCGACGATGGTCTGCAGCGCGGTCACGATCGCCGATCCGGCGACGATGACATCACCGGTCAGGTGCGGGGCCATCGCATGCCCGCCGGGGGCGGTGAGCACGATGTCCAGGTCGTCGAATGAGGCGAGCTGGGTTCCCGGGCGAACCGCGAAATCGCCGGCGGGAATGCCCGGGATGTTGTGGATGCCGTAGATCTCCTCGATTCCGAAGCGATCGAGCACCCCGTCGTCGATCATCGCCGGCGCCCCGGCCGCACCTTCTTCGGCGGGCTGGAACACCAGGACGACGGTGCCGGCGAAATCCCGGTCGGCGCTCAGGATCTGGGCCGCACCCAACAGCATTGCGCAGTGACCGTCGTGTCCGCACGCGTGCATCACCCCGTCGATCGTCGAGGCGTGGTCGCGGGCGATCTCCTCGGTGATGGGCAGCGCGTCCATATCGGCGCGCAGCGCCACGGTCGGCCCCGGCGAACTACCCCGGATCACCCCCACGACGCCGGTGCCGCCGATACCGGTGCCGACCTCGATGTCCAGGTCGTGCAACTGCGCCGCGACGATTCCGGCGGTGCGGTGCTCGGCAAACGCCAGCTCGGGGTGGGCGTGCAGGTCGCGCCGCAACGCCCGCAGCCCGTCGAGGTCAAGTGCACTCATCGTTGCTACGCTAGCGGCCACTCGTGCTCACGCGCGGGATCACCAGCGGTGTCGCCGACTCGGGGTCTTCGATGATCCGGCACGCCAGGCCGAACACTTCCGCCACGACCTCCTCGGTGACGACTTCGGCCGGACGCCCTTGCGCGACGATCTTCCCGTCGCGCATCGCGACGACGAAGTCGGCGTAGCGGCACGCCTGGTTGAGATCGTGCAGCACGGCGACGACGGTGCGCCCCTGCTCGCGGTTCAGCGACCGGCACAGTTCGAGCAGTTCGATCTGATGGGCGATGTCGAGGAAGGTCGTCGGCTCATCGAGCAGGACGAGCGGAGTCTGCTGGGCCAGGACCATGGCGACCCACACCCGCTGGCGCTGCCCGCCGGAAAGCTGGTCCACACGGTGGTCCGACAATGCGGTGGTACCGGTGGCCGCGAGCGCCTCGGCGACGATCCGTTCGTCGTCTTTCGACCAGTTCCGCAGGAACCCCTGGTGTGGGAACCGGCCGCGGGCCACCAGCTCGGCGACGCGGATGTCTTCGGGCGGGGTCGACGACTGCGGCAGCAGACCGAGGATCTTGGCGACCTCTCGCGGCGGGTACTCGCTGATCGCCTTCCCGTCGAGGATCACGCCTCCGCTGCGCGGGGCCAGCACGCGGGCGAGTGCTTTGAGCAGCGTCGACTTGCCGCACGCGTTGGGTCCGATGATGACGGTGAACTCGTCGTCGGGGATCGCCAGGCTCAGGTCGGTGACGATCAGGTCGTCGCTCCCGTATCCGAGGGTGAGGTCCTCGGCGATCAGCCGGTCGGTCGGGGAATCAGCCACGCGTACGTCTCATCTCGGTGAACAACAGGTAGCAGAGGTAGATGCCGCCCAAGCAGACGGTGACGACGCCGACGGGCAGCGCCGCCCCCACCGCGGCCGACACCCGCTGGGCGATGATGTCGCCGAGGAGGAACAAGGCGGCACCGACGAGGGCCGTCAC
This sequence comes from uncultured Gordonia sp., assembly GCA_964630585.1. Lineage (GTDB taxonomy): Bacteria > Actinomycetota > Actinomycetes > Mycobacteriales > Mycobacteriaceae > Gordonia. Next base: position 25,417 of record CAZVVS010000006.1, on the reverse strand, counting down.
TATCCACGGCGTGTGACCGCAACGGCACAGCCGTCGGGCGATGTGCGGCGCCGACAGTGCGACAAACGCGACCGGACCGGTGATCGTCGTCGCGACGGCGATCAGCGCCACGCCCACGACAGGCAGGGCGATCGACGTGATGGCCGACCGGGCACCCAACGCCATGGCCAGCTCATCGCCGAGGTCCAAGGTGCGGGCCCGCCGACTCAGCAGGGCCAGAGCCACCAGCAGCACTGCGGTTACCGCGAACGACGGGCCGAGATAGGACCAGTCACGTGCCACCGGGGTGTCCAGCGTGCCTGCGCCCCACTGCGCCGCGAGCATCGCCTCGTCGAGGTCCGAGCGCAGGATCAGCCAGTAGTTGACCGAGGCGAGCATCGCACTGATCGCGACGCCGGTGATGACCAGGCGGAAGCCGCCGACGCCGCCACGCCACGCCAGCAGGTACACCACCCCCGCTGTGACCAGCCCGCCGACCAGGGCGAACCCCGACATCGCGGCAAAGCCCAGGCCGAAGACCAGCGCGGCAATCAGTGCGCCGGTGTAGGACCCGACGCCGAAGCCGATGAGGTCGGGGCTGCCCAACGGGTTGCGGGTCAACAGCTGGAAGATTCCGCCGGAACACCCCATCGCGGCGCCCAGCACGATCGCGGCGAGCACCCGCGGCAGCTGCCATTGCCGCACGGCGAGGTCAGCGGCGGGATCTGCGTTCCCGGCCAACAGTGCGGGCAACTCCGACAGGCCCACCCCGTCGTCGGCGGCGACGAGGCCGCCGATGAATCCGACGATCAGGACGACGGTCACCACGGCGCCCACAACCGCGGTGCGAACATCGAAGCGTTGCGAGAACCCGGCGATCCGGACGACCCGCTGGGCGCGGCCGAAGTCGACGGCCGACGACGCGGAGGTAGTGGTGCTCACCGGCCCGCCCCCGCCGAATTGCGCACCAACAGGATGAGGACGGGAGCACCGACGAAGGCCGTGACGATCCCGACCGGCATCTTGTCCTGGTCGAACAACCGGGCCACGACATCGGCGGCGAGGACCACGAACGCGCCCGCGAGGATCGCGAAGGCCACCGCCCAGCGTCCCGTCACCCCCAGGGTCAGGCGGATCGCGTGCGGCACCATGAGGCCGACGAAGCCGATCGGTCCGGCCGCGGCGGTCGCCGCCCCGGCGAGCACCGTGGCCGTGACCAGGGCGATCAGGCGAATCCGCCCAACGCGCACGCCCAGCGCCGTGGCCATCTCGTCGCCCATCCCGATCAGGTCGACCGCATGGGCGATCAGGAAGGCCGCGACGATGCCGAGCGCGATGAACGGTGCCACCCACGCGGCCACCGTCAGCCCGCGACCGGTCACCGACCCGACCTCCCAGATGCGCAACTGGTCGAAGGCTGCGGGCCACAGCAGGGTGATGCCGCGCACGGCACCGGTGAGGACCGCGGTGACCGCGATGCCCGCCATCGTCACGCGCAACGGAGTGAGTGGCCCGCGCCCGGCGGTGCCCAGGACGTACACGATCACCATCGCGACCGCGCCGCCGGCAAACGCGAACCACACATACGCCCAGATCTGCGTCAGGCCGACCAGCCCGATCGCGATGGTGATCGCCAGCGCGGCACCGGCATTCACGCCAAGGATCTGCGGGTCGCCCAGCGGATTGTTCATCAGCCGCTGGATGAGCAGACCCGCCACACCCAGTGCCGCGCCGACGAGGATCGCGAGTACCGCGCGCGGCAGCCGCCCGTCGGTGGAATCGGTCACCGCCAGGGCGTCGAATCCCGAACCGCGCCCGAGCAGGACATCCCACACGACACCCGGCGCCACGTCGCGCGCGCCGACGAACAGGCTGAACCAGGCAAGGACGAGCACCACGACGAGCAGGCCCACCCACACCGCTACCAACGCCGGCCCCCGGACGGCTCGCCGCCCACCCCGGTCCCCGACCGCGGCGCCGGGTGCGGGGGCGGTTGCCGTCACCGGGCCCCGGCCTGCCGCACCGAGGCGACCAGGTCGTCGATCGTGGGTGACTGCGCGACCGTCTCGAAGTCGAGTCCGGCGGCGCCGGCGGCGCGCCACTTGTCCAACAGCGCCATCAGCTGTAGCGAATCGATACCGCTGTCGGCCAGCATCAACGACCCGGTCAGATCTCCGGGGTCGACCATGAGCTTGTCGGCGAGGTCGGCGATAAGGCGCTCACCGTCGAGCGGGTCGTCCGACCCCGCTGCGACAGAGTCGACCGGTGCCGCGGCAGTATCGGCACTGAGGCTCTGGTCCTTCTTGCTGATCTTCCCGACCGCCGTCGTGGGAAACTCGTCGACGATGAGAACGTCGTCGGGAATCTTGAAACGCGCCAGGCCCGCCTCCCGCAGGAAGCCACGCAAGGCGAACGCGTCGGGCACCTCGCCGGAGTCGACGGCGGCAGTCGACGGGATGACGTAGGCGACGATGCGTTCGCCGAGCCGGTCGTCGGGCGCCCCGACAACCGAGGCGTCGCGCACCGCGACGTGGGTGAGCAACAGGTCCTCGACCTCGCTGGGCGCGATCTTCTCCCCCGCCCGGTTGATCTGGTCCTTGTCGCGGCCGACGACGGTGATGTATCCCGCGTCGTCGCGCACCACGCGGTCACCGGTGCAGTAGAACCCGTCGTCGGTGAACGACTGCGGCGAGGCGTCCTGCCAGTAGTTGCGGATCGTGTATGGGCCGCGTGTCTGCAGGCTGCCCTCGTGCCCGGGTGGCACCGGCGCACCGTCGGCGTCGACGATGCGGATCTCGTCGGCGGGGCTGATCGGTCGGCCCTGAGTGGAGACGATGCGCTCGAAGTCGTCGTCCAGGCGCGTGTAGTTGACCAGACCCTCGGCCATGCCGAACACCTGCTGGAGCGTGGCGTTGCCGAACAGCTCCGGCACCCGACGTGCCACCGGCTCGGCGAGCTTGGCACCGCCGACCTGCAGCACTCGCACCGAGGACACGTCGTGCTGCCCGGATTCGGGCGAGTCCAGCCATGCCGTGACCAGCGGCGGCACCGCCGACACCTGCGTGATCGAATGCTCGGCGATCGTGCCCAACACGGTGCGCGCATCGGTACCCGGCACCATCACGATGCGCGATCCCGCGTAGAGGGCGCCGAGAATGCCCGGGCTGCTCATCGTGAAGTTGTGCGACACCGGCAGCACGACGCCGAATACCGACGACTCGTCGAGACCGCAGATGTGGGCGGACTCCCGGACCGAGTAGAGGTAATCGTCGTGGGTGCGGCCGATCATCTTGGGCGCGCCGGTGGTGCCGCCGGACAGCTGCAGGAATGCGATGTCCGACGGCGAGCCGGACCGGTCGGTCGATTCGGCGTTGGCGCTGCGCACCGCGGCGAGCGGGTCGGGGCTCCCGTGCTCGGCGACGACGGTCGCGAACGGGCGGCCGTCGGAGGTGCTGGCACGCACCGCGGCAAGGTGGTCGGCACGGGCCCGGAAGTCGGTGCCGCCGAGGGAGTCGACAGTGAGGAAGACGGCCGCGTCGGCGCGGGTGACGAGGTCCTCCAACTCGGCCGTGTTATGGCTGGCCAGCGCAAATACGGGCAAAACACCCGCATCGAAGAGGGCGAAGAGGACCTCTACGTACTCGGCGACGTTGGGGAACTGCACGACTGCCCGATCACCGGGCCGCAGCCCGAACTGCTCGATCAACCCGTGCGCAATGCGACGCGAACCATCGAGGAGTTCGGCGTAGGTCAGCGCTCGCACATCGTCGCGCACCGCCTCGGAATCCGGGTGCGCCGCGGCGGACTCGGCGAGCATCGCGCTGTGGGTTTGTCCGATCCAGTAGCCCGCGCTTCGGTACTGTTCGGCAACGTCAGGGGGATATCCGGCCACGAGACGATCGTAGTCCATAGGCTAACCTAAGCTCCCGACCACACCCGAGGAGAAACGGCCGCCTTGCACGACGAACTGACCGCCGCCCAGCTCGCCGTGTGGTTCGCCCAGCAGCAGGTCGCCGACGCGCCGGTCTACCAGTGCGCCGAGCGGATCGACATCGTCGGCGGGCTCGACGTCGACCGCTTTGCCGCCGTCCTGAGCGACGCTCTGGTGCAGATCCCCGCTCTCAACTCCCGCTTCGCCGCCGACGGCGGCGACGGAGCCGGCGAAGGCCGTCCGCACGCCTATCCCGACGCCCGTGACCACGCCCTCGTCGTGCATGACGCAGACGAGGCCGCACTCGACCGCATCATCGACGCCGCCATGACGACGGCGCCCATCCGCGGCGAGATCGCCGGCGACCAGCTGTCGGGACAGCACTTGGTCCGCCTCTCCGACGACCACAACGTCTGGATCACCCGGGTCCACCACATCGCCGTCGACGGCTATTCGTTTGCCCGGCTGCTGCGCTGGGTCGCCGAGAGCTACACCGCCGATCTGGTCGGCGAGCCGCGGCCCGAGTCGCCGTTCCACGAACCGGGCCCGGTAGCGGCGCGCGACGCCGAGGCCGAACGCGCCGACGCACAGTTCTGGGCAGACTACGTCGACACTGCGCGGCCGCCGACCCTGTCGTCGGCGGCACCCGCACCGGCCCGCGACCGGGCGCTGCGGATCACCCGGTCGCTGCCGCCTCGCACATCGGCAACCGATCGCGGCTGGGCCGAGTCGATGATGGGTACGCTGGCGCTGTATCTCGCCGCCTACTCCGGCGAGCCGACGGTGACACTGGGCGTGCCATGGGCCAATCGCCGTCTGGGCGCGCCGCCGACGATGGAACCCGAAGTCACCATCATGCCGCTGCGGCTGTCGGTGGCACCGACGATGACGATCGACGAGCTGATCGCCGGGGTCGCCACCGAAATGCGCACGGTGCGTCCCCACATCGCCTACCGCGCCGACCGCCTGCGCCGCGACCTGCGCCTCGTCGGCACCGATACCGCGCTGTACGGCCCCGGGGCGAATCTGAAGTTCTTCACACCGCAGCTGCGATTCGGCGATGCCGCCGGAACCGTCGGGAACATTGCGATGGGTCCGGTCGACGACCTGACGGTCACCGGGTCACCGCAGCCCGACGGCGGTTTCGTGCTGGAGGTCGAGGCGAATCCGGCACGCTACTCCGTCGACGAGTTGGTGGCCCACGGCGAACGACTGCTCGCACTGCTGGGACGGGTCAGCACCGACGACGCCGGCGCGCTGCTCGGGTCGCTGCCGGTCGCACTGCCTGCCGACTGGGCGGCCGAGGTCGTCGAGCGCAACGAGACCGACGAGCCCGCCCTCGTCGCCGAGGCCGAGTCGACGACGCTGGCCGATCTCCTCATCGCCGCCGCGGCTGAGCACGGCAACCGCACCGCGCTGGTGTGGGACTCCGGCGCACTCACCTATGCACAGCTGCGCGGCGTCGTCGACGACCTGTCGGCCGCGCTGGCACGGTGCGGCGTCGGCCGGGGCAGCGTCGTCGCGCTGCGCATGACGCGCAGTCCGGAGATGGTGTGCGGCCTGCTGGCCACCCTTGACCGTGGTGCCGCCTATCTTCCGATCGACCCGGAGCTGCCCCAGTCCCGCATCGAGGACATGCTCGCCGACGCCCAGGCATCCGTGCTGCTGACCCTGTCCGACGGCGACGACGCCGATTGGCGGTGCGATGGGCTGGCGCTGGCGATTTCGGCGGTGGTCGAGTGCTCCGCGACGAAGGATGTATCGAGTCCCAGCCCCCGCGACGCCGCCTACATCATCTTCACGTCGGGTTCGACGGGTCGACCCAAGGGCGTCGTCATCGAACACCGCAACATCGTCAACCGGTTGCGGTGGATGGACGACACCTTCCACCTCACCCCCGACGACCGCGTCGCGCAGAAGACGCCGTACTCGTTCGACGTGTCGGTGTGGGAGTTCTTCTGGCCGCTGATCCGCGGCGCGTCCCTGGTCCTCATGACCCCGGGGGTCGAGAAGGACAGCCTCGCGCTGGCCACCGAGTTCGCCGAACGCGGCATCACCGTCTGCCATTTCGTCCCATCCGCGCTGGCCGCGTTCCTCGCCACCCAACCGTCGTCGGCAGCGTTGGAAGCGCTGCGGCTGATCGTCTGCTCCGGCGAGGCCCTGCCGCCCGAGGTTCTGCGCCGCGGCCGCGAACTACTACCGGCGACCCTGATCGACAACCTGTACGGCCCCACCGAGGCCGCGGTCGACGTCACTCAATGGGCACCGGGACCCGACTGGGACGGCACCGAGGTACCCATCGGCTCCCCCATCGCCAACACCGAGGCGTACGTCCTCGACAAGGCGCTGCGACCGCAACCCGCGGGTGCCGTCGGCGAGCTCTACCTGGCCGGAATCCAACTCGCCCGCGGCTACCTGCAGCGGCCGGGGCTGACCGCCACACGCTTCGTCGCCAACCCCTTCGAAGCGGGCGGGCGCATGTACGCCACCGGCGACCTCGTGCACCGCGACGCCGCGGGGGCCCTGCTCTACGTCGGCCGAGTCGACGACCAGGTGAAGGTTCGTGGCCGCCGGATCGAGCTGGGCGAGATCCAAGCCGCACTGGCCGCACTTCCCGGCATCGACCAGGCCGTCGTCGTCACCCGTGATGTCGCAATCGGCAACGGATCCTCGACGGTCATCGTCGGCTACGTCGTCGCCGACGACAGCGAGGCCGATCGTTTCGAACTGCGTACCGCACTATCGCGCCGCCTGCCGTCGTACATGGTCCCCGATGCCGTCGAGGTCCTCGACGCCATTCCGATGACACGCAACGGCAAGCTCGACCGACGCCGGCTGCCCGACCCGCACCTGGGCGCGGACACGGTGACCGCCCCACGCACGCCCGCGGAAATGGCGCTCGAGGCATTATTCGCCGAGGCGCTCGGTCGCGACGCCGTGTCGGTCACCGACAGCTTCTTCGACCTCGGCGGCACCTCGTTGACCGCGGCATCTCTTGCCTTGCGATGCACCGAGGTCTTGGGAACGACTGTCAGCGTCGCCGACCTCTTCGCCGCACCGTCGGTCGCCGACCTCGCCGCACGACTGGCCGGTGATGCGTCGCCGGACCCGTTCGGGCGGCTCCTCGTGCTGCGCGCGGGGAACGGCACCGACGCACCCGTGTTCGCGATCCACCCGGCCGGCGGACTCGGCTGGTGCTACGCCGGGCTGTTGCCGTTCCTCCCGCCGACGACCGGGGTGTACGCGCTGCAGGCCGACGGCCTCGATGGCTCACCACTTCCCTCATCGCTGACCGACGTCGCGAGCGACTACCTCGACACCATCGAGGAGATCGCCCCCACGGGACCGCTGCGCCTCGTCGGCTGGTCGGTCGGCGGCGTCATCGCCCATGAGATCGTCGTCCAGGCGGCCGCTCGGGGCCGCACGGTCTCCCAAGTGGTGCTGCTGGACGCCTATCCCAGCGAATGCTGGGCCGACCAACCGCCTGCCACTCCCGAAGAGGTCCGCCGCGCGCTACTGATCATGGCCGGTACCGACACCGCCGACGACATCGACCTCGACTCCGAAGACGCGGTCCTCGCCGCACTGCGCGAGCACCACGCAGCCATGGGCAGTCTCACCGTCGAACAGGTCCGCGTCATCACCGACGTCGTCAGCCACTTCGCCGCACTCATGCGGACCCACCGCACCGGCGTCGTCGACGGCGATCTGACGCACTTCGCCGCAGGTCGCAGCGCCCAGGACTTCCTCCCGCCGACCGCCTGGCGGCCGCACGCCCGCGGCACGGTGCGCTACACCGAACTCCCGGTGAACCATCCGGGCATGGTCGCTCCGGATTCGTTGGCCGCCGTCGCTGAAGCGATGGAGGACAGTCGATGACCGTCCCAACCGCTGACGTATTGCGCCGACAGATCCTCGACGGTCCCGGCGAGGACGCGGCGCAGGTTCTCACCGATCTCGCCGCACACGGCACCCCGCTGATCACCGACGATCCCGACGACCCCGGGTGCCAGCGCGTCCTCCTCGCCTTCGTCGCCCCGCCGGGCACCGCCGGCGTATACGCATGGGTCAACCGTCTCACCGACGGTCCGCACCTCGATCGGGGGCAGTTGCGCCGGTGGGGGTCGACCGACCTGTGGTGCACCGAGCTGGTCGTCACGCGCGCCACGATGGCCACGTACCGCTACTACCCGTATGCCGCCGACGACCCGCACCTGCGCGACGGCATCCTGGTGTATTCGCGTGAGGTCGCGCGCGCCGCGGTCGACGATCCGACGAACGCCGGGGCGGGTTCGCCGTTCGGGTCGGTGCTGTCCACTGTCGACGCACCGGACCCGACCCTGTGGCAGGGCGGGGCTTCGACTCTGCTCGCCACCGGGGCGGCTGGCGGGACCGACGACGACGCGGAGCCCATCCGCTGGCGGCTCACTGTTCCCGTCGGCCGGGGTCCGGGGCCGACGCGTATCATCGTCGTGTTCGACGCCGACAAGTGGTTTGACGAGTACGGCCTGCCGGCCGCGATTGCCGACGCCGCCGACGACACCACCGCACCAATCGCCCTGCTGGGCATCGATTCGCCTACCGACCCGACGACACGGCTGCGCCAACTCGGCCCCAATCACGAGTTCCTAGCCACCGTCGTCGGCGAGATCCTCGTGCCTGCGCGCAGCGCACTGGAAGCCGCGGAGACGACGACCGTCTGGGCAGGCCAGAGCCTCGGTGCGGCGGCGGCCCTGGCCGCGGCGTGCTGGTTCCCCGACGACGTCGACGAAGTGCTCGCGTACTCTCCGTCGATATGGTGGAAGCCCGGCCTCACCGCACGGCCAGCCCAGTGGTCCGACGAACGGAGCTGGCTCGCCGAGGAACTGGCGGGTGCGACACCGCGCCCGGTGCGATTGGCCGTCGGTCGCAATGAAGGACTGCTCGTCGACCCGGTGACCGCTCTGGCCCGCGAACTGTCGGAGGCGGGATGGCCGGCAACGCTGCGGCCCTTCGACGGTGGCCACGACATCGCCTGGTGGGCCCACCTGCTGCTCGACGACCTGACCGCCTCGGACACACGGTCCGCATCTGACACACCGGCCAGCGCAAGGGAGACGCGACGATGAGGCCTGCGATCCGGATCACCACGGCGCTGCTCGGCGCCGTCCTCGTCGTCGGATCGGCGGCGTGCGGGAACGGCGGGGCGACGCAAGCACCGTCGGACGGTCGTCCCTACGTCGACGCCGCAGGGCGCTCGGTCACCATCCCTGAGAACCCGACGCGCGTGGTGACCCTCGCCGAAGGTGCACTCGATGCCGCCCTGGCACTGCACGTCACCCCGGTCGGCTCTACCGCCGGGCGCGGCCAGCTGGGCATTCCCGGATATCTGGCCGGCGCCACCCCCGGTGCCTCGTCGATCCCCATCGTCGCCTCGACCCGCTCCCCCAACCTGGGACAAATCCTCAAGGTGCGCCCCGACCTCATCGTCGTCGACGACACGACCGGGTCGCGCAACAGCCTCGACGACCTCGCAAAGATCGCCCCGACGGTCCTCGTCGCCAAGTACGCCCAAGGGTGGGAGAAGTATTTTGGGGCGATGGCCACCATTCTCAACCGCCCCGACCAGCACAAACGCGTGATCGGCGAGATCAACGCGATGATCGCGGCCACCGGCAAGCTGGCTGCCGCCGCCCCCGGGGCCAAACCCCTCACCGCCAGCGTCGTGCGGTGGTCGTCGGAGGGCCCGACCATCGTCGGCGGCAACTCGCTGTCGAGTTGGGTACTCGGCAAAGTCGGCATGACGCGTCCACAGGCCCAAGAACGGATCAATTCCCGCAATCGCGCCGGCGAGAAGGTCAGCATGGAGAACCTCGACCTGATCGACGCGGAGTACATCTTCTTCGGCGTCCTCGGCAACGCCGAGCAGGCTCGCAAGGAACTCGACGCCGCGCGCGGCAAACCGGGCTTCAAAGCCTTGCGCGCGGTCAAGGCCGGGCACGTGTACCCCGTCGACGGCACGCCGTGGACGAGTGGGACCGGCCCGCTTGGCGTCGAGGCGATCCTGCACGACATCGATACCGCATTCCGCTAGCCAGACTCCCCGATCGGAGACCCGTGTCCATCCCACCGATAAGCCCGTACCGGCTGAGCGACGTGGCACCGCACACCACACCCAGGCTCGACTGGCAGATCGATCGCAACCGCGCGGCGCTGCTCATCCACGACATGCAGAACTACTTCGTCGACGTGTACGAAGAGGGTTCCGAACCGCTGGCGACGGTGGTGCCGACGATCGTGGCGCTGCGCGAGGCCGCCGACGCGGCCGGCGTGCCCGTCATCCTGACCGCCCAGCCGCCACAGCAACACCCGTCGCGGCGCGGCCTGCTCACACAACGGTGGGGGCCGGGCATCCAGACCGTCGAGGAGGCCGAAGTCATCGAACCGTTACGCGCCCGGCGCAATGACATCACCGTCACCAAATGGCGCTACTCGGCGTTCGCGCGCACCGACCTGCGCTCGCTGTTGGCCCACGACGGGCGCGACCAGTTGCTCATCACCGGGATCTACGCCCACATCGGGTGCATGCTGACTGCCGCGGACGCCTTCATGCACGATGTGCAGGCGTTCCTGATCACCGACGGGGTGGCCGATTTCAACTCCGGGTTCCACGCCGGGGCCGTCGACTACGTCAACTCCACCTGCGGGGTGTCCACCACCGCCGACGAGGCGTTGCGGGCCCTGCAGTCTGACGCTGTCGGGGCCCGACGGTGACCGAGGGGGCACTGCACGGCAAACGTGCTTTGATCACCGGCGCGGCGGGGGGCATCGGGTCGGCCGTCGCGCAGGCCTTCGTCGACGCGGGCGCGACCGTGCTGCTCAGCGATGTGGATCCCGCCGTCGCGGCGACAGCTGCGGGCGTCGGCGCGCGCGGGGTGGTCGTCGACCTGGCCGATCGTGCCGCCGTCGCGGAACTCGTCGCCGATGCGCACGGGCTACTCGGGGGCCCGCTGACCACCGTCGTCCACACCGCCGCGGTCCTGGCTCTTGGTCCCGTTGCTGACATCGACGACGACGAGTGGGACCGACTGCTGGCGGTGAACCTCACGGCGACGATGGCGCTGCTGCGCGCGGCTTCCGGCATGCTGGCCGATGGCGGGTCGATCACGGTCGTGTCGTCGAATTCGGCGGCCGTGCCGCGCATCGGTATCGGCGCCTACGGCGCGACGAAGGCGGCGGTGTCGAACCTCGTGCGCAGCACCGGGCTGGAATTGGCGGTGCGCGCGGTGCGGTGCAACATCATCACCCCCGGGTCGACCGATACCGCGATGCTGCACAGCATGTGGCCCGAGGCAGTACCCCCGGAGCAGTCCGCGGAAGCCGTGATCGCCGGTACGCCCGAGCAGTTCCGACTCGGCATCCCGCTCGGGCGGTTGGCGCAGCCGGAGGACATCGCCGCGTCGGCGGTCTTCCTCGCCTCTGACGCCGCCCGGCACATCACCCTGCACGACCTCCGCGTCGACGGTGGCGCCTCCCTCGACCAGTAGCCGGTCCAAGTCGGTCAGTAGGCGCTGATCTGCACCGACATCGCCGGATCGGTGGCGACCGTCAGCGGTGACGGCTCCGCGCCACCGGCGATGACATGTGCGCCCAGCGCCGCGATCATCACGCCGTTGTCCGTGCACAACCGCGGCTTGGGCACCCGCAGCTCGATGCCCGCGGCGTCGCAGCGCTCCTGGGCCAGCGACCGGATGCGCGAGTTGGCGGTCGCCCCGCCGCCGAGCACCAACGTCGACACGCCGAAGTCCTCGCACGCCCGCAGCGCCTTGAGCGTCAACACATCGGCGACCGCCTCTTGGAACGACGCCGCGACGTCCGCCAGCGGCACGTCCTCGCCGCGGCGCTCGCACCCCTCCACGTGGCGCGCGACGGCCGTCTTCAACCCGGAGAACGAGAAGTCGTACCGCGCATCCCGAGGACCGGTCATCCCTCGGGGAAAGGCGATCGCGGTGGGGTTGCCGTCGCGCGCCAGCTCGTCGATGGCCGGTCCACCCGGATAGCCCAGGCCCAGCAGCCGCGCGACTTTGTCGAACGCCTCACCGGCGGCATCGTCGACGGTGGTGCCGAGTTCCTCGATCGGCTCCCCCAGATCGGTGACGCGCAACAGGTGCGTATGCCCGCCGGAGACCAGCAGGGCAATGCACGGCGGCATCGGCCCGTGCTCCAATGTGTCGACCGCGACGTGCCCGCCGAGGTGGTTCACCGCATACAGCGGCACGTCCCAGGCCAGGGCGTACGCCTTGGCGGCGGCGACCCCGACGAGCAGCGCCCCGGCCAGGCCCGGCCCGATCGTCACCGCGATCGCATCGGGCTTGTCGATCCCCGCGGCGGCCAGCGCCCGGCGCATCGTCGGCACCATGGCCTCCAAGTGCGCACGAGAGGCGACCTCGGGCACGACGCCGCCGTAGCGGGCGTGCTCGGCGACCGAGGAGGCCACCTCATCGGCCAACAACCGCAGCGGGCCGCCGGCCGCGTCGGGATCCCACGCCACGATCCCCACGCCGGTCTCATCGCACGAGCTCTCGATGCCCATCACGATCAAGGGGTCACGCATCGGGGTCCTCCGGCATCTTCTGACTCCCAGCACTGGGCTGATCGGGCCCGCTCGCTCCGCTCCCGGCGCCCGCTGGACGGATCATCGTGTACGCGTCGGCCCCCGACGGCTGGTAGTACCCCTTGCGCACACCGCATCGGGTGAACCCGACGCTCTCGTACAGGCCGATCGCAGGGTCGTTGTCGACGCGGACCTCGAGGAACACCGGCGCGTCGCGCACGTCGGCCACGTCCAGCATCTCCTCGAGCAGTGCGCGCCCGATCCCCTGTCCGCGGTGCGTCAAGGCCACCGCGATGGTGTGGATCTCGCACTCGTGGTCGCCGGCGCTTCCGAGGATCGAGATGCCCGCGTACCCGATCAGGATTCCGCCCAACGCCTCGCGCGCGGCGAAATAGCGGTTGTAGGGCGCTTTGATCTCCGCTCGGAAGGCGGCCGCCGACCACGGTGACTCATCGGCGAACAACTGCTGCTCCAACTCCGCACACTGTGCGACGTCGGCCAACCGCAGCTCGTCGATCAGAGTCATGCGCGTGCCCGCTTCTTCTTCTGATCGGCGAGTTCGACGGCATCGGGACGGCGCAGGTACAGCGGCACCAGCGGGTCGGGCTCGGCGCCGGCCAGCAGCGCGTCAGCGGCGCTCGTGGCGAGGCTACTGACGTCTGGCCCACGGTGGTCGAGTACCGGCGAGGCGCTAGCCGAGTCGGTGTATCGAGACCACGGCGGCAGCAGCGACGGTACTCCGACCACGCGGTCGATCTGCTCCCCCTCGAGTTCCTCCACGAGCACGGCGGGCGCGATGACTCCCGGTCCGGCGACGCTCTCACCGTCGACGTAGCGCGCCCAGTAGACCTCGCGTCGTCGGGCATCGGTGACGACGAGGACCGACCGTGCCCCGCTCTCCCGAACCGCCACGGCGGCGATTGCATCGAGACTGCACACTCCGTACACCGGAATCCCCAACGCATCGCCGTAGGCGGCGGCCGTCGCCATGCCGACGCGCAGCCCGGTGAACGGGCCCGGACCACAACCGACGACAACCGCGTCCAGGTCGGCACCGGCCCACCCCGCCTCCCGCAGGCTATCGGCCATCAGCGTCGTCAGTGTCTCGGCATGCCGGCGCTCGTCGGCGACCACCCGCGAAGACACCTCGTCGGCGCCCGACTCAGTCACCCTCGCCAACCCGGTGACCACGGCGTGGGTCGCGGTGTCGATCACGAGAACCCGCCGCTCAGTCACCGGCCCACTCCCAAGTCACGGTGCGCACATCCGATTCCGGTTCACGCGACAACCGCACCAGCAGGTGCCGCCCGGCCAGACGCTCGGCCACACCGGCACCCCATTCGACGACCACGACCGAGTCGGCGAGGTCGGTGTCGAGGTCCAGTGCATCGAGTTCGTCGAGGATCGCGATGCTCACCGCCGCGGCGTCGTCAGCTCCGCTGCCGAGGCGGTAGGCGTCGACGTGGACCATGCCCGGGCGGGTGGGATCGGCCGGCCGGTGGGCGCGGGCGATCACGAACGTCGGCGAAGTCACGCGGCCGAGTACGCCCAACCCGGCGCCGATGCCCCGGGCCAGCGCTGTTTTCCCCGCGCCCAGCGGACCGTCGAGGATCACCAGGTCCCCGGCTCGCAGGGTCGCGCCGAGCGACGCACCGAACTCCTCGGTGTCGGCGACCTCGGGCAGCACGACGCGGCCCGGTTCGGCAGTCACCGTTGCCTTCGCTGCCACCAACGGCGGCCCACCGGCTCCGGTTCGACGACCGGTTCGACGATGACGGGGTGCTCGACCGGTTCGCGGGAAGCAAGTTCTTCGCGCACACGGGTGATCAGCCCGTCCAGGATCTCGTCGACCTCGGTAGGACGCTCCATGGCGACCATGTGACCGGCCCCCTGGATGATGGTCAGCCGGCACTTCTCCCCCAGTGCCCCGTACAGCGAGTACGAGTTCTGGAACGGCGTCATGCAGTCCTCATCGCCGCACACGACGACGCTGGGCACCGTCGCCAACACCGGGAGCGCCGCCGACTCGTCGTGCACCTCCAGGACGTGGAGGAATCCGACGATCGTTTCCAGCGGAGTCTGGCGGATCATCCGCTCGACCGCCCGCGCCGTCGCCGGACTGTAGAAGTCGGGCCCGAAACTGGCCGCGAGCAGGACCGGCTCCAGAGCGCGGCGAGCACGTGTCCGGCCCGCCTGGATGAACCAGGGCGCACGCCGCACCGCGAGACGGAACGCGTTGATGACCGGATTCTGCAGGCCCTCGCCCACCCCGGCCTCGGTGATCCCACGCGCGGCCGTGGCCACCAACCCGACGCCGACGACCCGGCCACCTGGTGCGAACAGTGCGGGATGCCGACGGGCCAGCGCCATCGTCGCCATGCCGCCCATCGAATGCCCGACGACGACGACGGGACCCGTCGGCGCAAGGGCCCGCAGCACCATTGCCAGATCGTCGCCGAGTTGGCTCATCGTCATCGTCTGCGGCGGCGCCGCATCGCTGCGACCGTGCCCCCGATGGTCGTAGAACACCAATCGGGTCCGCTCGCCCCAGGTCGGCGCGAGCGCGGTGCGCTGGAAGTACCAGGAACTCATCCGCAACGAGAAGCCGTGCACGAACACGACCGTCAGATCCGGATCGTCGACGTCGTTGACGACCCGGGCGGCCAGGCGGACTCCGTCGTCGGTGATGACGCAGCGGTCGGGCTCGCGGTACATCGAATCGAACCGGATGTCGGCAAACGGGTCGTCCAACCCCGACCGCGCCTGCGTCACCTGCCTGGTGACTCCGGTCGCAGCGAGGCTGCCGAGCATCGAGACCCCCGCACTGGCCTTGCGGCGCCGGATCATCGGCTCCTCATCGTCGAGGGCGATAGCGGCCCGCGCTCCGCGTCCGCGCGCCATCACGACTGCCCGCCCGCGTAGCGACGGGCGATGCGCCCGCCGATCCCGGTGATGATTTCGTAGTCGATTGTGTCGCTCATCTCCGCCCATTCCCCCGCAGTGGGGGCGTCATCTGCGCCGGTGCCGAACAGTTCGACCTCGTCACCTTCGGTGACGCCGCCCCCGTCCGGTCCGAGGTCGACGACGAACTGGTCCATACACATCCGCCCGATCCCGGGGAAGTCACGCCCGTTGATCCGCACGCGCAGCTTTCCCGAGAGTGCTCGGGGCACACCGTCTGCGTAGCCGACCGGGACGATCCCGACGACCGTGTCGGCGGGCGCCACGTAGGTGAGGCCGTACGAGACGCCCCCACCCGCGGCCACCCGTTTGACCAGCGATACCTCGCTGCGCAACGTCATCGCCGGGATCAGCGGTGCATCGCTGTGGTCCGGCACCGGATTGAGGCCGTACAGGGCAACCCCTGGGCGCACCGCGTCGAAAGCCAGGTCGGGACGGGTCAGCGCCGCGGGCGAGTTCGCCAGGTGTACTAATTCTGGGACGCCCCCGACCGCAGCCAGGTCCGCGACGGCCGCGCGCAGCCCGGCGGCCTGCGCGTCGTTGGCGGGATGGTCCGGCTCGTCGCTGCACGCGAGGTGCGCCATCACCCCGCGCAGGGCGACGGCACCTGCGGCATGTGCACGGGCGAAGGCGTCGACGAAAACCTCCCACTCGGCCCATCCGACGCCACTGCGGTTCATCCCGGTGTCGACCTTGACGGTCAGCGTCGCCGGTTCGCCCCGACGCGCGGCGGCGTCGACGACGGCGTCGAGTTGGCGCGGCGACGAGACGGCGATGTCCACGCCACCGGCGATCGCGGCCTCGAAATCGGTGTCGGGGACGTGCAGCCAGGCGGTCACGGGCGCGGTGATCCCACCATCGCGCAGCGCGAGGGCCTCGGCGACCTGGGAGACGCCGAGTCCGACGACGCCGGCCTCGACGAGTGCGCGTGCGACGGGCAGCGCACCGTGTCCGTAGCCGTTGGCCTTCACGACGGCGAGCGCACCCACCCCCGCGACGTCGGTGACGACGCGGAGGTTGTGGGTGATCGCCGCCAGATCGACGATGGCGGTGCCCATGGAGGTGGTGCCGACAGATGATTGCATCGAGTAGATATTGTCTCAGATCCGCCCGAGATTACGACTTCGCCCCGGCTTGGGCCCGCAACCGTCGAATCGCATCGCTGATGGCCGCTACCAGCCCGGATGCCCCGATCGGCGCCCCGGGGAACCCCGCGGCAATGTGTGCGGCGACACTGTGGGCGCGCGCTCCCATGGCCGCGGCGACGCTCGCGGGCAGCCCGGCCGCCAGCAATGCGCCGATGATCCCCGACAGCACATCGCCCGATCCGGCGGTCGCCGCCCACGACGATCCGGCCTCGTTGACGAGGACCGGGGTCTCGAGACCAGCCGCGACCAGCGTCGCACGGCCCTTCAACAGCACCGTCGCACCGAGGTCGGCAGCACAGGCGGTGACCGCGGCCACCCGGTCGGCACCGAGGGGCTGCCCGGTCAGCCGGGCGAACTCCCCGGCGTGCGGTGTGAGCAGCGTCGGCGCGCTGCGTTGGGCCAGTAGATCGCGATGGGCCGCCAGCAGGGTGATGCCGTCGGCATCGACGAGGACGGGGACGTCCGCGGCCAGGACGCCGCGCAGGCGGTCCAGCGCGGTGTCGTCAGTGCCGAGGCCGGGTCCCACGACCCAGGCCTGTACCTTCCCCGCGTCAGCCACGTCGGCCACTGCCACGACTTCCGGGTACCGGTCGACGACGGCCGTGGCCGCCGGGCCGGCGTAGCGCGTCATGCCCGACGTCGCCGCGATCGCGGCCCCGGTGCACAACAGCGCCGCTCCGGGATAGGTGGCCGACCCGGCGACGATCCCGACGACTCCCTGCCGGTACTTGTCGTCGAACGGGCCGGGCACCGGCCACGCCGCACCGACCTGCTCGTCGGACAGCGACACCAGCTCGGCGTCGCGCCCGGCGTGCTGTCCCAACCCGACATCTGGGCCGAGCCCGATGTCCACGACGACGACCCGACCGCACTGCGGCGCGGCCAGGACGTGGGCGCGCCGCGGCACACCGAAAGTCACGGTGAGGTCGGCGCGCACCGCCGGGTCGTTCACGGCGCCGGTGTCGGCGTCGACACCGGATGGGACGTCCACGGCGACGACCAGCGCGGACGGGGAGTGCGCGCGCACCGCGTCGAACACCCCCGCCGCGTTCGGGCGCAACGGGCCGGAGCCGCCGATGCCCACCACCCCGTCGACGATCACGTCGACCGGGGGCAAAGAGTCGACGACACGACCGCCGGCGCCGCGCAGGGCGGCGAGTCCGCCGACGTGTGCGCGCTCGGGCGCGAGCAGCACCGCCGACACCGCGGCACCGCGGCGGGCGAGGATGGCGCCGGCGTAGAGGGCGTCACCGCCGTTGTCACCGGAGCCGATGACGAGTCCGACCCGACGGCCGTACACGCCACCGTCGCGCAGCGCGTTGATGATGGCCGACGCCAACCCGTGCGCCGCCCGGCCCATGAGGACCCCGTTGCCCAGCAGCCCGGTGGCCTGCTCTGCGGCGCGGATCTGGGGAACGGTCGGATAGTGCACGAGGGTGCTATTCGACCGTGACGGACTTGGCGAGGTTGCGCGGCTTGTCGACGTCGTAGCCGCGCTCGTCGGCGACGGTCGCCGCGAACACCTGTAGCGGGATGGTCGACACCAGCGGCTGCAGCAGCGTGGAGATGTGCGGGATCGGGATGAAGTGGTCGGCGACGGCGCGGGCGGACTCGTCGTCGGCCTCGGCGATCACGATGGTCTCGGCGCCGCGTGCTTGGACCTCGCGGATGTTGCTGACCATCTTCGAGTGCAGCACCGCGCGGCCTTCCGGCGACGGCATCACCACGAACACGGGCAGCCCGGCCTCGATGAGTGCGATCGGCCCGTGCTTGAGCTCACCGGCCGCGAAGCCCTCCGCATGGATGTAGGCGAGCTCCTTGAGCTTGAGCGCCCCCTCGAGCGCGACGGGGTAGCCGACGTGACGCCCGAGGAACAGGACGGTGTCGCGGTCGGCCATCGTGCGGGCCAGCTCCCGCACCGGCTCCATCGTGTCGAGCATGTCCTCGACGGCCGCGGCGGCGGCCTCCATGTCGTGGAACTCGCGCGTGATCTCGTCGGTGAACTTGGTGCCGCGGGTTTGCGCCAGGGCCAGCCCGACGAGGTAGGCCGCGACGATCTGCGCCAGGAAGCACTTGGTGGATGCGACGCCGATCTCCGGGCCGGCGTGCGTGTAGAGCACGGCATCGGACTCGCGCGGGATTTGCGCGCCGTTGGTGTTGCAGATGGCCAGCACGCGGGCGTTCTGGTCCTTGGCGTGGCGCACCGCCTCCAGGGTGTCGGCGGTCTCGCCGGACTGCGAGATCGCGACGACGAGCGTCGAGCGGTCCAGCACCGGGTCGCGGTAACGGAACTCGCTGGCCAACTCGACCTCGACGGGCAGTCGCGTCCAGTGCTCGATGGCGTACTTGGCAAGCATCCCGGCGTGGTAGGCGGTGCCGCAGGCCACGACGAACACCTTGGACACCTCGCGCAGCTCGTCGTCGGAGATCCGCTGTTCATCGAGAATGATCTGCCCGTCGCGCAGATGCCCCATCAGCGTGTTGGTCAGTGCATCGGGCTGCTCGGCTATCTCCTTAACCATGAAGTAGTCGTATCCGCCCTTCTCGGCGGCGGCGAGGTCCCAGTCGATGTGGAAGGGCTTGCCGGTGCGAGGCTCACCGTCGAAATCGGTGATCGTGTACGAGTCCGCAGTGATGACGACGACCTCGTCCTGGCCGAGTTCCACGGCGTCGCGGGTGTGCTCGATGAAGGCGGTCACGTCGGAGCCGACGAACATCTCGCCGTCGCCGACGCCGACGACCAGCGGCGTCGACCGGCGCGCGGCGACGATGGTGTCGGGATGGTCGGCGTGTGTGAAGACCAGGGTGAACGCACCCTCGAGCCGACGCAGCACGGCGTAGGCGCTGGCGACGAAATCACCGGCGGTCTCTCCCGAGGAGTAGGCGCGCTGCAGCGAGTGGACGGCCGTCTCGGTATCGGTGTCGGAACTGAAATCGACGCCCAGTGATTCGAGCTCGGCCCGCAGCGGGGCGTAGTTCTCGATGATGCCGTTGTGCACGACGGCGATCTGGCCGTCGGCGGACAGGTGCGGGTGGGCGTTGCGGTCGGTGGGCTTGCCGTGGGTGGCCCAGCGAGTGTGGCCCATGCCGGTGGTGCCGGTCAGCGTGTCGGCGCCGACCAGCGCGATCTGCTTGTCGAGGTTCTCCAGCCGACCGGCCTTCTTTTCGACGACGAGACCCCCGTGACCGTCGAGGATGGCCACTCCGGCGGAGTCATATCCGCGGTACTCCATCCGGCGCAATGCATCGACCACGATGCCCAGCGCCTGGCGCTTGCCGACGTACCCGACGATTCCACACATAGTGCTCCAGGGTACCTAGGAGCCGCGCAACGCCCGAATCGACGAGAGTGCGACGCCGCCCGACGACGACTTCTTCGGGGCGGGCGGACCGCTGAACAGCTTGTCGATGTGGGAGCGGTCGTCCTCGTCGGGTTGTGACGGGTCGACGCTGGTAGCGGTACCCAAGACGGCGTCGGCGTCGGTGAACGCGTCGTAGGTTTCGTCGCCACCGAGGGTGGCCAGGAAGAATCCCGTCAGCAGCGCCCGAACCGTCGAGTGGGTTGCCTTGTCGGCGCCGTTGATGCCGATCAACGACTTCGGGGTGCGCCGCTCCAACAGGCCGCGGCTGTCGGCGCCGGGCAGGGAGCGCAACGTCACCGGCCCAGCCAGCGCGCGCGCCAATGGCAGCGGGTTGGCGTCGTAAGTGTCGAGCGTCTGACCCGCGGCGATGACCATCGCTGGGGCGTCGACGACAGACGCGGCGGCAAAGGCGGCGGGCGTGGACTGCGACGGGAAGACGGCGGCGACGGCATCGACGGGGACCTGCACGGTGGCTTCGAGGATGTCGGGTCCGGCGGCGTACACGGCGGCCGAGGCTCCAAAACCGTGCCCCGCCAGTCCGCGCCGTTGATCGTCGACGGTGACGTTCTCGGCCAAGCCCAGACGGACGCCGGGCAGTCGGTCCAGCGCCGTGCGCAGTCCGGCGGCCAGGACGACGTCCGACGGAGTGAACCCGCGCTCGACGTCGGGTGCGGCGACCACGATGCCGTGGCTCGCGAGGTGGAACAGCAGGTCGCGGTAGCGGCCGGAATCGGCCATCCAGGCGTGCGCAAACGCCACCAGCGGCAGCCCGGCGCCCTTCTCCGGGGTGAAGATCTGACCCCGCACGCCGACGAATCCGAGGTCGCCGCGCAGGACGCGGTGCGGGCCGCGCCGCGCCAACACGGTCATCAACTCGTCCGGCGGCGGCGGTGGCACTTCCTTCTTCTTTCTGCCTGTCACGGTCCGAGCTTAAGCCCACCAACCCGCGCGTTGTAGCAGGCGTCGGGATTGGCCCCCGGACAGACCGCGATCACCGGCACCCGACGGTCCGTCACGCCTCGACTCTCCGGTGACGGGCGTCCCGTCCGAGTTCGGCGTCACGGCAGCGTCGGCCGCTGCGGCGTCGATTGCCTCGATGCACTCGGCCGCGGCCACGCGGATCCTCCCCGCCACGGCCCGGTTGCCCGTCACCGCCCGCCGATCAGGACGAGATCGGCGTCGGGCCCGCCGTCGAGTTCGCCGAGCAGACCGTCGATCCGGGCGAGGCCCGCCCGGGCATATCCGGCCGCCGGGTGCTCGACCCCGGAGTCCGCGAGCAGATCGTCGGCGCCGGCGGCGTCGGGGTCGGCAAAGACACCGGCCACACCGTCAGCCGCGTCGTCGGCAAGCTGCGCGAGCCGGACGCACACGGCGGAAACGCCGTGCCAGGCGGCCTCCGCGGCCTCCCGAATCCCGTCGAGGACGTCGAGGTCGGCGCGCAACCGCTCCGGCAGGCCCGCCATGACCGCCAGTGGATCGTCACCTCCCCCGACTTCCGAGAGGCCCAACCCCTGCGTCCGTGACCGCAACGCCAGGACCTGTACCCACCGCTCGCGCAGCGCCTCCCCGGCGGTACCGAGCACGGCCGCGTCGGAGGCCAGGCGCTCGACGTCGGCCCCGAGCATGCGCGCCACCCTCACGGCGCCACCCCGCCCAACCGCGCGGACAGCCCCGAAATCCGCCGAGCCGCCGCACCGTCGGCCGCCGCGATCGTCGACGAGCACGCGGTCAACCCGCGTGCCGCCGCCCGCAGCTCGATCGCACGTCCCTCCAGTCGCGCTGTCACCGCGTCGACGGCCGGACGATAGCCGGTGCCGCCGCGGCCGCGCACACCGCCGTATCCCCCGGCGCGCAGCAGCGCCACGTGTTCGTCGATGGCGTCAGCCACCCGACGACAGTCGTGGGCCAGCCGCGCGGCCTCGCCCGAATCCAACCGAATCCCCCGCATTGTGCTCACATCCCTTAGACGCACCGCGCCCGCGAACGGTTCCACTATTTGTTCCAGCGTTAACAGCTGTGCAACAACCGGGCCGTTGACTCATAGGCAGGCGATCGATTGATCTGCCTGCGCACGAATCAGCCTGGAAGGACACGGCCTATGCCCGAGATGACGCTCATCGTGAAATGGCCCGACGGTCTGCTGCAGGAATGCTGCGCACCGAGCCTGGCGCTGTACGACCACTTCGCCGAGGACTTGACCTACACCGTCGCCCACTTCCGCAACCAAATGCTGGTCGCGCTCGACGGGTTCGTCGGCGACGCCCGCTCCAGTCTCGGCTTCACGCGCACCTCACCGGCGGTCACCGCCGAGCAGGTGAACGCCGCCGCGGCTCGGTTCGCCGCATCCGACAAGGTGCGGATCATCTCCATGTATCCGCCGCTCCCGACGACCGCAGCCCGCGTATCCGAAGCGCTCCGGCACACATCCTGACCATCGCGCACCACGCGTCTTCGCCCACCGGGCTGCCGATAGCCTGTGATCCATGGCGAACAATTTCATCCGCACGATCGCGAAGAGCTCACGGACGCTGGCGACCCGCGCGGCCCTGCAGCGCGCCCTCACCGTCGGTGACCTGACCGATATCGTGGCGCCCATCGACCTGTCGGGCAAGAAGATCGTCGTCACCGGCGCATCATCGGGTATCGGCGAGGAAGCCGCCCGACAACTGGCCGCCGAGAGCGCGACCGTGATCCTCGTCGCCCGTGGCATCGGCGAGCTCGAGCGCGTCGCGAGCGAGATCTCCGCGGGCGGGGGCTCCGCGTTCGCGGTGTCGGGCGACCTCTCCACCGAGAAGGGCGTCGGCGACGTCCTCGACGCGGTGCTGACTCGCTTCGGCACACCCGACATCATCGTCAACAACGCGGGTCGCTCGATCCGTCGCTCGGTCGCCGATTCGACTGGCCGGATGCATGACTTCCAGCGCACGATGGCGATCAACTACTTCGGCCCGATCGGATTGACCCTCGGCGTCCTCGACGAATTCCTGCGCCGCGACAGCGGACAGTTCATCAACGTGTGCACGTGGGGTGTCACCAACGGCTCGATGCCGCGCTTCGCCGCCTACGCCGCATCCAAGGCCGCGCTGGCCGCGTTCGGCCGCAGCCTCGCCGCCGAGTTGCTCGACACCGGGGTGAGCGTCACCAACGTGTGCTTCCCGCTGGTGAACACGCCGATGATCGCGCCGACCGCCGAGTATGCGCGGGTGCCGTCACTCTCGGCTCATGACGCCGGCGAGTGGATCGTCTACGCCGCGAAGCACCGGCCGCTGGAGATCATGCCGCGCTACGCGCGTGCCCTGCGGGGCGTCACAGCAATCTCGGCGTCGTGGGCCGACGGGATTCTCGCGCGCGGCGTCATCTAGCGCGCGGACCGGTTACCGATTTCCGCGAGGCCGGAATTCAGCGGTCGTAGGTCCAGCGGCCCCGCGTGCACTGCATTGCGCGCCCGTTGGGACCGCGAGCCGTGATGTATTGGCCGGTGCACTTGGTCGCGGGCTTGCGCGCCTGCGGGTCGACGCCGTTGATTTGCACCCACCGGTGGGCACCCGACCCCATCCGTGCGCAGACGACCTTCCCTCGAACGCCATTGCGGATGCGGTTGACCTGCCGCTCTCCACACGGACGTCCGACGCCGGGCAGTTTATTGCTGCCGGGGCGGGCCTCGTTGCGCTGACCGGGCTTGCGCTGCTTCGGTTTGCCCGCCTTGCTCTGGTCGGCCGAACCCCGGTGCGCCTTCTTCCCGACCAGGGCGGGTCCGAACGGGTTGTCGGCCGGGTTCTGCGAGAGGGACCCGAAGTCCAGCACCGCTAAGCGGCCCGCGGGCACCGGCTTCGCGCCGGATCCGACAGCACCGACAGTCGCCACGGCTCCGACGCCGAGGCCCAAAACAACCGCGCCGGCCAAGGCCGCACGGGTAAGCGCGGATCGCTTCGTCCGCTTAGTCACACCAGTCACATCAGTCACAATAGGGGTGTTAGTGCTGCACCCGGGTCGCGGCAGGGTCTCGGTTGGGCCTCGGTGGGCCGCTCCCGCGTTCGGAATCAGCTCCCGGCGCCGGCCACCACGTCGGCGATTCGCGCGGCGATCCCGTGCGCCGCGTCGGCGGTGGGCGCCTCGACCATCACCCGGACGAGCTGCTCGGTACCCGACGGCCGCAACAGCACCCGGCCCTGACCGGCGAGTTCGGCCTCAGCGGCGGTGACGGCGTCACGCACCGTCTCCGCTTGCGCGACGGCGTGCTTGTCGGCGACGCGGACGTTGATCAGTTCCTGCGGCAGCACCGTCATGATCGACGCCAAGCAGGCCAACGACTGTCGGGTGGACGCCAACCGCTCCATCAGGAGCAAGCCGGTGAGGATGCCGTCGCCGGTCGTGCCGGCCGCGGGAACGACGATGTGCCCGGACTGTTCGCCACCCAACGCGTATCCGCCGCGGCGCAGTTCCTCGAGCACATAGCGGTCGCCGACGGCGGTGGTGCGCAGCTCGATTCCGGCCTTTGCCATCGCCAGGTGCAGCCCGAGGTTGCTCATCACCGTCGCGACGAGCACCCCGTCGGCCAGGCTCCCCTTCTCGGCCATCGCGGTGGCCAGGATGGCCATGATCATGTCGCCGTCGACGAGGTTGCCGTCGGCGTCGACCGCCAGGCAGCGGTCGGCGTCGCCGTCATGGGCCAGGCCCAAGTCCGCGCCGTGCTCGAGCACCGCGGCGATGAGCTTGTCCATGTGCGTGGAGCCGCAGGCGTCGTTGATGTTGAGACCGTCGGGTTCGGCGTAGATGGGGATGACCGTGGCACCGGCCGCGCGATAGGCCTGCGGACCGAGCTGCGACGCAGCGCCGTTGGCGCAATCGACAACGACGGTGAGGCCCGACAGGTCGATGTCGACCTGCTCGGCGAGGTGATCCAAGTAGCGCTGCGCCGAGTCCGGCGCCTCGCGCAGGCGGCCGATGTCGGCGCCGGTGGGCCGGGGCACGCTTTCGACGGTGGTCATAGCCGCCTCGATGCGGTTCTCCACCTCGTCGTCGAGCTTGTGCCCGCCGGGACCGAAGATCTTGATGCCGTTGTCGGGCATCGGGTTGTGCGACGCGGAGATCATGACGCCGAAAGTGGCGTCGTAGTCCGCGGTCAGGAAGGCGACCGTCGGAGTGGGGACCACGCCGAGTCGGATCGCGTCCACACCGTGGGCGGCCAGACCGGCACACACGGCGGCCTCGAGGAATTCGCTCGACGCGCGCGGATCTCGGCCCACGACCGCCACGGGCCGGTCCGAATCCGACCCGGGGGTGTGTAGAACTTCCGCGGTGGCCGCGGCCAGGCGCAACGCGAGCTCGGCAGTGAGCTCGTCGTTGGCCCGGCCGCGGACGCCGTCGGTTCCGAACAGACGGGACACGCGGTTTAGCGCTTCGTGTACTGCGGTGCCTTGCGGGCCTTCTTCAGGCCGTACTT
>CAZVVS010000005.1:0-33140 GCA_964630585.1 uncultured Gordonia sp. | reverse complement strand
GAAGGGGCGTCATCTCGGCGCAGTGCCCAACGGACTGCAGGTGTGCGTGGACGTTCGGCGACCGCGTCGGCACGAATGCGGCGTCGTGGAGGGCTCCGACATCGTGTGGCGTGGCCAGCGCTACAGCTCGGCCTCGGCGGCGGCGCGGGCCATGAGGGGCGACGACGTGACGCAGGTCAACGGATGGCGAGTCCTTCATGTCGCGTATCCCGATGGCCGCCGGCTTTCGCTCGCCGAGGCCTATGACAGCCGCACGTGGCCACTGGGCCATCAGGCCCCATGTCGCAGCCACGGATCCAGGCCAGCGGCCGAGACGAGCCCGCGCCGCCACTGCCGAGGTGGCGAGACGACCGTCCGCTGCTCGGAGTCTTCTGCATCGAGGGTGAATGGGGCAACCGTCTGGACGAGAGGATCAGCGTTGAACCCATGCTCCAGATGCTCGAGCAGCTTCGGCTCGTCCGCTTCATCCGCCGAGATGCCGCCACCGACATCGAGCTCGAGCACTACCTGCGTCGTTGGCGCCGGTACAGCAGCTACCGCCTTCTGTACCTCGGGTCTCATGGCGAGCGAGACCACCTCGAAGTCGAACCCGAAGGGGTGTCGTTGGACTGGCTCGCTGAGCGGATCGGCGACGCTGCGGAGGGCCGCACTGTTCACTTCGCCTCGTGTTCAGTCCTGGACCTCCCAAGCGAGCGCCTCGCCCGCTTTCGTCACCAGACGGGGGCACGAGGCGTCTCCGGGTACCGACGCGATGTCCACTGGCTTGAGTCTGCGGCGTTCGAGTTGGCGCTGATCCAGTCCCTCCAGCAGCACCCTGAGCGGCCCAGCTACGCGTACCAGTTCATGCGGGACAACTATGGCGGCCAGGCCCGGGCACTCGGCTTTGTACATCATCCGGGCGATTAGTACGACAAGGAGCGACTGCGCTCGAGACAGTCGTGTCCCGCAGCACGAGTCACACCGTGGGAATAGCGTTCGGGAGATGAGCTCGATGGACGGGATCGATTCCGCCGGACTCGGACGCATGCACGTCAGAGACGTTCGAACGGCATGGAAGAACGAGGCACACAACTTCACGCCATGGCTGGCCGAGAACGTCGACCTCCTCGCAACCGCTCTCGGAATCGACGAGCTCACCGTCGTTCAGACGGAGAAGAAGGTCGGAGCGTTCTCGCTCGACATCCTGGCCCAGGATGCCTACGGCAGAGTGGTGGTGATCGAGAACCAGCTCGAGCAGTCCGACCACAACCACCTCGGCCAGCTCCTGGCCTACGCCTCCGGGCTCGACGCGTCGATGATCGTGTGGGTCGCGCCTGAATTCCGAGAAGAGCACCGGAGCACGCTCGACTGGCTCAACGAGCACACCGACGCCGATGTGAACTTCTTCGGCGTCACCGTGAAGGTCGTGTCCATCGCCGACTCGCCGCCGGCCCCCATCTTCGATCTCGCAGTCGAGCCCAACACCTGGGACAAGGAGATCCAGCAGTCAGTGGCCAGCGCACCATCGGAGCTGAACGAGCAGCGTCGGCTGCTGTTCGCCCGGGCGTTCGAGCTCATGGCAGAGCGGATACCAGGGTTCAACGTGCCGAAGGCCAATGCCGCCAACTGGACCTCCTTTCGCTCCGGGCCGTTCGGCAACCACTCGATGGTCTTCGACTCGAAGGGGAGGTTCCGGGTGGAGATCTACCTCGACGCCCCGAGCCAGCAGGTGAACAAGCAGCTCTTCGACGAGCTCTTCGCGGAGAGGGAGTCGATCCAAGCCCAGTTCTCAGAGGACCTCACGTGGGAACGGCTCGACCACGCCAGGGCCTCACGGATCGCGTTCTTCAGGCCAGCGCCCGATCTCGACGACCCTACTCAGGTCGAGGCCTGTGCGGTCTGGGCCGCTGAGCGGTTGGCCGAGCTTCTGCCGGTCTTCGAAGCAAGGATCAGAGGGCGGGCCAAGGAGCTACGGGACGCCTTATCGGATACATGACCATGTTTGACACCGCTGCCGAGGCGAAGGCCTTTCGCAACCTCGAGGAGATATGGGACGAGCTGCGCGACCCAGACGCACACGTCGTGTCCGGTGCTCTCATAGCCGATCTGCTGACGGTGGAGAGGCGGCTTCGCGCAGAGGGCCGGTGGACCTCTGGGCCAAGGTCCCTCGCCGAGGTCTGGAGGTTGGCGGACGACGAGGTGCGCAACTGCCGGGTCCTGCGCTGGCTGCTGGATCCTCTGGCCCGCCACGGACTCGGCACCGCGATCCTGAGACGGTTCCTGGACGATGTCGCCGAGGGCGCTGCAGCTGCTGGGATCGATCACCCTCCGTTCGTCAGTCCGGAGGATGCGATGGTGTCGGTCGAGGTGACCCGCGGCTCAACGAGAGCTGACATCGTCGTCGGCACCTCCACCTGGACAGTGGTCATCGAGGCCAAGGTGTGGGCGTCAGAGCATGACGACCAAGGCAGCGGCTTGGCTGCGGAATGGCCCGATGCCACGCACGTCTTCCTCACCAGGACGGGTCGGGAGATGGAGTCGGCGGGTGACTCGGTGTGGCTGCCATACGCCTGGCGGCAGGTGCTCGACCATGCCGAGGCAGCGCTCGCCGCAGTCGACGACGGTCAGTCGGTGTCGAAAGACAGTGCGAGGGCTCGCCTCGCTGTGAGGGCATACCTCGACG
The DNA here is from genome assembly GCA_964630585.1 of uncultured Gordonia sp. Classification (GTDB taxonomy): domain Bacteria; phylum Actinomycetota; class Actinomycetes; order Mycobacteriales; family Mycobacteriaceae; genus Gordonia. The sequence goes on along the minus strand of CAZVVS010000005.1, from coordinate 30,478 downwards.
GAACCTGGAGGCTCCGAACGTGACAGATCCACAGGACGATCCCGACGTCCTACGAGCGGCCGGGCATGGGGCCGAGTGCTTTGACGACCCTGCCCTGTTCTTCCTCACCTACGAGGAGCCCATCAGGAGGTGGAAAGAGCTGTCCAAGCGGGCTCGGGCGGCAACCGAGGAGTATCTACTCACGCTGAAGCCCGACCTCGAAATGCTCGGTGCGGGTAAGGGGCTCGAACTCGACGAGGGAGATTCACGGCGCTGGCATCACCTCTTCCTCAAGATTCCGGACACGCCAGACTCCGGTGGCAATCCCGTCATTGCCTACGCCTTTGGCTGGAAGACCGGCCAGTTCCGCATGACCGAGTCGAGCTACCTCACACCGTTCGTGGCCATACGCACCGGTCAGGATGATCTCGGTCAGCGAGCCCGTCAGCTGCTGCAGGCATGCGACGACGGATTCATCCCATCTGAGCGTGACCGCCGGCGGATGCTTGGCAAGGGCGACAGGGAGTGGCCGGTATGGGAGAAGGTGGTCGCGAAGCCGCAGTGGTGGACTGACCTCGAGAGCTATCGGGAGCAGGTGGTGACTGCGCTCGGAAACCTGATCGAGTGGTCGGAGTCGTGCCTTCGACAGGTAGTCGCGGAACTCAACGACGCAGAGGCTCGGACGTGAACGAGACTGAGTGGGATCGCCGGCGTGGCAAGTACGAGCAGATCAAGCGGAACTGGCTGCTCGATGCAGAGGCGCAGGAGAAGTGGTCCGCGGAGCAGGCACGTAGTGAGCTGGCCAAGGGGCAGGCCACGACGCTGCTCGATCAGCTTCGGGAGTCGGGCGATGTCTCCGCCTTCGCGAGAGGGGCCGGACTGGCGGCTGACTTCCCCGACCACCTGACACGAGGCGCTCACAACACGTTCCTTCTCGCCATCGCGAAGCATGCCAAGGGCACCGACGCCGGTGAAGTGCTCGAGTCGGCGTATCGCACCCCTACCAGCGCCGAGGAAGCCGGCGGGAAGATCGACGCCCTCGTCGAGCTGGCGCAGTCCATCGGATCTGCTTCGCAACCCGCGCCTGGCATGGCCCCACTCGCCGCATCCTGCTTCTGGCAGCTCCAGGATCCGGGGTGGGCGCCGCTGTGGGCCAGTGCCGAGAACGGTCTCCGCAAGCTCGGCTGGTATCAGCAGCCCGCGGGGGCCTCCGACCGCTACCTGCAGTACCGCGCGCTCCTCACCGAAGTGGACGACGATCCCCTTCGGGCGGCGACGTGCCTCAGCTGGCTCAACCGTCATCCCTTCGTCGGACTGGACCCAAGCCTCGTCGACCGGTGTCGGGACGGAGCTGCGATCGTCAACCGTTGGAGCACCAAGGACGGCTACGCCAGCGCGCAGGACGAGGAGGATGCCCGCCGACAGGCCCTGGCCGTCATCGCGGACCTCAATCTGATCGGGGAGGGGCTCGAAGAGCGGATCTCATCGACCCTGGGCCGATCACTGAAGCTGCACAAGGTGCAGATCAAGTTCTCCAACGGCACCTACCGGATCGATGGCTACGTCGCGTGGTCAGCGGGCCGCATCGAGGAGGGACCCAGCATCCGCGTCTGGGCGACGACGGACGGGGTCGCCGTCGGCCTCCATCCAGGGTTCGTTGAGTCCGGCTGGTACCAGAAGATGGGTCTCGAGCTACGCGACCGCGTGCCCGAAGGCATGCAGTTCATGGTCGCACATGACCGCTCCGCCGCAAGGCGGCTCGAGCCGATCGGATCGAGCTACGAGTCTGGAGAGTTCCTCCTCGGAACGATGTTCCCCGGCGACTCTGCGCTGGACCGAACGGATCTCGCCGACAAGGTGGTCGCCGCAGCCGCGACACTGCAACCCCTGTTCGATCACATCGTGCAAGCCGCGGGTGGTCGGCCAGCGCAGGGCGACGCTGATGATCCGATCGCTGCGTTGGTCGAGCGGTTTCGCGCCGAGCGGCCGTACCCGTCAGCGAAGGACGACGCCGCCCACGAGGACCGGGCCACGCTCGCCGGCTCGTTGACCGCTGACGGCTTGGCGGCCTTCGACCTCAATGCGTTCCGGCAGGTGATCAACACGAAGAAGTACGGGAACCCGGGCCCGCAGTCGGTGCTGAACAGCTCACTGAGTGCCATGGGCGCCGCCGAGCTCGAGACGTTCGCGGAGACACTGGAGTACCTCCTCTGGTCCGACGACGGTGAGGAGTCGAGCCGGATCGACCGCGTCTTGGATCCGAAGGACCTCGGTACCCGTGGCCTGGGCGAGTCCGTGATCATGAAGCTGCTCTCGCTCTGCCACCCCGACCGGTTCATCCCCGTCTACCCCTACGCCGGTGACATGGGCAAGGTCCGGATGATGCAGCTGCTCGAGATCGAGGCACCTGACTCCAAGGCCCACAGCCGAGGTGAGCTTCAGATCGCCGCCAACGATCTGATCAGGGACCGCCTCGACTCCCACTTCCCGGGAGATCCCTGGGGGTTGGGTCAATTCCTCTACTGGTGGAGCTCACAGCCGCCGGAGGAAGTCGGCGAGGTCGACGTCCTCGGCGGGCTCGCCGACGAGCTGCTCGTCGACCGGGCGTTCCTCGAGGAACTGGTCGAGCTGATCGAGGACAAGGGCCAGATCATCCTCTACGGCCCACCAGGGACAGGGAAGACCTACCTCGCCAAGAAGCTGGCCGCTGCTCTGGCGCCGGAGACCAAGCGCCGCACGATCGTCCAGTTCCACCCGTCCACGTCCTACGAGGACTTCTTCGAGGGCTACCGCCCGGACCTGGGACCAGACGGGCAGATGACCTACCGGCTGACGCCAGGTCCTCTGGCCATCCTCGCCGAGCGAGCCGAGTCCGCCGCCGGCGTCGAGCACTACATGGTCATCGACGAGATCAACCGGGCCAACCTCCCGAAGGTGTTTGGCGAGCTGCTGTTCCTGCTCGAATACCGGGACGAGGCCGTCCGCACGCTGTACCGCCCCGACGACGTCTTCGAGCTGCCGGAGAACCTCAAGTTCATCGGCACCATGAACACCGCCGACCGCTCGATCGCCCTGATCGACGCGGCCATGCGCCGGCGCTTCCACTTCATCCCCTTCTTCCCGCAGGAAGGCCCGATGGCCGGACTGCTCGGCCGATGGCTCGCCAAGTACGACGGCCCGGTGTGGGTCGCCGACCTCGTCGAGATGGTGAACACCGAGCTCTACGAACGGCTCGGCGGGCCGCACCTGCAGATCGGACCCAGCCACTTCATGACCGACGGCCTCGACGACGAGACGAAGCTGCGCCGCATCTGGACCTACAACGTCTACCCGTATGTCGAAGAGCAGCTGTTTGGCGAGCTGACCGAGATCAGCCGCTATACCTGGGACGCCGTCAGGGCGCGCTTCGAGAGCCAGAGCCGCGCCGGCGACGTCGAGGTTGACCTCGACAACGACGAGCCAGGTGACACGGAGTTGCCATGAGTCGTCCGGCCGAGGTGCTCCGCGAGTACGAGCGGCGCACCCTCGAGCTCGATATGGAGACAGTCCGCGACCTCACCGTCGCAGCGAAGGGACGGGTGACCATCGCCCCGACGACCGCTCCCGGTTTCTTCGAGGTGGCGGCGTCGAGCTACGTCGGCTCGATCGTCGTACCTGGGCTCGAGCTCCTCATCCGCCCGAAGGTGCCGCTCGAGAACGTCTTCCTCATGCTCGACGTCGGAATGCCCGCCGGCGCGTGGCGCCGTGAATCCTTCGACTACGGCACGAGCACGGACCTTCTCCCTGCCTTCGCCGCCTTCTTCGCCCGCACGGTCGAGCAGACCATCGCCCGTGGCCTCATCCGTTCCTACCGGGCCGAGGAGGAACGGCTGACCACGCTCCGGGGCCGGATCGATCTCGTCGAGCAGGTCCGCTGCCCCGGCACGCCGTCACCCGTCGCCTGCCGCTTCGACGAGTACACCGCCGACATCGCCGAGAACCAGCTCCTGAAAGCGGCCGTACGCCGGCTGCTCCACCTCGTCGGCGTCCGGCCGGACACCCGACGCCTGCTGACCCGCCAGCTCAGCCGCTTCGAGGAGGTGTCCGAACACACCCCTGATCCGGACCTGGTGAAGCGGATGCACTTCACCCGGCTCAACCGCCACTACCAGCCAGCTCTCCAGCTCGCCCAACTCGTCCTGCGCCGCACCGGTCTGATCGACCGGGTCGGCGGCGCTACCGCCAGCTCGTTCCTGCTGAACATGAACGACCTCTTCCAGGACTTCGTCGAGGACCGCCTGCAGCGCCACCTGCGGCGACACCTCGAGGTGGTGGCCGAACCACCCGAGTGGCTCGGACATGGCCGGGCCGTCCTGATGTACCCCGACCTGGTGTTCGAGCGAGCCGGCACGCCCGTCTACGTCGGCGATACCAAGTACAAGCTCACCGCCGACGCCAAGGCCAGGAACCCCGACTACTACCAACTCCTCGCCTATCTCACGGCCATGAACCTGGATGAGGGAGTACTGATCTACTGCCTGCACGACGGCGAGGCTCCACCGCGACAAGTGGACGTCCGCCACACCCACAAGCGCCTCTTCACCTATGCCCTAGACCTGTCGGGAACGATTTCCGCGGTCGAGCAATCGGTCGCCGCACTTGCCCAGTGGTTGAACCGCCAATTGCTGGACGACCAGGCCGCCTCGGCCGCTTGACGGCGTCCAGGTGTCCGGGCGTCTCGTGCGTTGGTGGCGGTGGTTCAAGTCGCAGGTCGCGCCTACCTTGCGGCGCATGACTGGCACCGACGACCTGACCCCTGAAGCGGCGCCCGAGAATCCCGACCCATCGCTCTACGTCGAGCAGGTGGTCATACGCAATCTTCGGGGGATCACGGACCTCACGATCGATCTCGAGCCGGAACTCACAGTCCTTGTGGGGCGAAGCAACAGCGGCAAGAGCCGGGTGCTAAGGGCCCTCGTGCTCGGTCTCGGCGGGCTTCCGGCCGACCTCGACGACCTGACGGTGGGCTCTTCGGAACCCGCGACGATCGACTTGATCGTGGCGCCCTGGCCTCCGCCTGCCGACGCTGGCGACGAGGACCTCTTTGCGGATGACCTCCAGCAACGTCTCCGGCCCGAGACCGTCCAGGAGTATCCGGAACGTCAGCGGCTCTCCTGGCGGACAACTATCCGGGCATCCGGCGAAGGCCTCGGCGCTGTGGCCGAGTTTGCGAAGCGGCAGTTCTCACCAACGGACGGGTGGTACCTGCCGTCCGTGCCCGCGAGTTTGACTAGGGATCAGCGGTCCGTTCTGGCAGCGATGCTGATCGGCGATCGGCGGGACCTAGCCGTCGAGCTCATCACCCGTGGGTCGAGCATTCAGAAAGTGCTGAGCGACCTCGAGATAGAGGAGGGGCAGCGGGATGCGCTTGAGACACGGTTGAGCGACTTGGGCGCGGAGATCGTTGAGTCCAGCGGATCGCTCGGCGCCGTTGCCGCCTCGCTCAGCGAGGCCGAATCTCACATGGGAGGCATGGGGGCGCCGGTGCTCAACCCATTGCCGCCCCGCCTCGAGGAGCTTGCACGCTCGGTGTCGGTCGACCTCGACGTCGGTTCCGGTGCCCTCCCGATGCGTCTACACGGCTCTGGCCCTCGCGGCGTGGCCTCACTCCAAGTGCAGCGGGTGCTCTACGACCGCCGACTGGGTCGAGACGGCAAGGCCCGCAGGCCGCATCCAGTCACCCTTGTGGAGGAACCCGAGGCACATCTCCACCCTCAGGCGCAGTTCGAGCTGCCCGCTCTGCTCCAGGCGCTTCCGGGCCAAGTCGTCGTAACGACCCATTCGTCGCATCTCGTCACGGTCGTCGAACCCACGAGCATCCGCCTCCTCCGCCACGACAGCGGAACGGTGAGCGTGACGGACCTCGGTCCGGTGGATGTCGAGGATGCGGCCACGCCTCGGGCCCTTCGTCCCGGGCTTCATCGCGAGGAGATGGAGAAGATGAAGCGGCTCATCGAGCGGCCCTTCGGCGAGTTGTTGTTCGCTAGCGCCGTGGTGATTGGCGACGGGGCCACGGAACGGGCGCTGTTGCCGCCATTGCTGCGCTCAGCGCTGGGCGTGAAGGCGCATGGGGTGTGCATCGTTGATCCCGGCAGCATGAGCCATGACCTCGCCGGCATCGTGGTGAAGTTCGCCAGGACCGTCGGGATCCCCTGGTATCTCTTCGCCGACAGCGATGGTGATGGCAAGTCCGCAGTGAAGGCGATCCTGACCGTCGCTGAAAAGGAGGCGGACCGCGTCATCTGGGTCACCGGTGCCGGTGGAGGTCACGCAGTAGAGACGATGATGTTGGAGTTCGATGAGTCGGTCTGCGCCTCCGCCTGCGAGGTCACCCGACCGGGTTCAGTGCGCAACGGCGACACCATGGGGGCAATGACCGACCTGAAGGGATCTATCGGTCCCGCGCTGGCCCGTGCCCTGATCGATGCCTACCCGAATCACACCGACTGGCCGGACCCGCTTCGTACACTTGTCGAGCGGGTCGATTCGGGCCGCTGACCCGACGGAGCCACGATGGCGACACTGACCGAGTTCGAGCTGAGCGACGAGCAGGAGGCTGCGGTCCTCTCGGACTCGCCAGCGATTCTTGTCACGGCCAGCGCTGGAAGCGGGAAGACCGAGGTTGTCGCCCGCCGGGTCGAGCGACTGCTCGGCGCCGACCCCGACGGCTTCTCGAGGGTGCTCGCCCTGTCGTACACAGTAAAGGCAGCAGACGAGTTGAAGCAGCGGTTCGAGGCGCGGCTGGGCGCGGCGGCACGGCGGGTGGATACCGACACGGTGCACGGGTTCGCGCATCGGCTGCTGCGAGAGAGCGGCTCGTGGATCGGGCTACCAACCGAGCCTGAAGTCCTCACCAAGATCGAAGATCGTGTCGAGCTGCTCTCCCGATGGCTCAACGATCAAGGCCTCTCACAGCCAGGTGACCTTGCACGCGTCCTCGCCAATCTCGACTTGGCCCGGGCCCGATGTGACGAGACGGCGCCACATCTCGATCAGTGGAGAGCCGCACTCGAGGCAGCCGAGGCGCTCGACTACGCGGCCATGATCGAACGGGCGACAGAACTGGTTAGCCGGCCGGCCACCCGCCGAAAGCTGGGCACCCTCTATCACCACATCATCGTTGATGAGGCGCAGAACCTTACGGCCGCGCAGTACGGCTTACTCGCCGCCGTTCTCGGCGAGCCGCCGATCAGTGCAACGAACGCGATGTTCATCGGTGACGACAAGCAATCGATCGTCGAGTTCTCGGGTGGCGATCGCCGCCTCATGCAGCGATTCGCGGCCGAGTACGGTGCGACCCACTACCGGCTGACCCGGAACTATCGGTCTGCCGCCAGGATCGTCGCGCTCGGCGACCGGGTAGCTAACCGCCTGGGCCATCGCGCTGGTTCGAGCGAGGTGATCTATCCAGCGCCCGGATCGATCTCGATTCACGAGCTCTCCGATGAGGACGATGAGGGGGCATTCGTCGCAGGGTGGGTCAACGACCTACTCAAGCACGGACTCCCGCGAGAGGTCGTGGTCGCCGGCGAGTCGACCCAGGTCCAGCCCGAGCAGGTAGCGGTGCTGGGCCGATCAGCCGCAGCACTCAGAGCCACCGAGTTGGCTCTCAAGGTCCGAGGCATCGAGAGCGCCACCTCCGTGGCGCTTGAGGACTGGCTCACGACGGCCGCCGGCGATCTGGTACTCCGACTGATCGACCTGCGGTCTGCGGATCACCGTTCGACCCGCTGGCAGCTCGCTCGGATGCTCGACGTCGACGAGGAAAATATCAACTCCTTCGATCAGCTCCAGCGGATGCTGGCGAGCAACGACGACCCAGCCCTTCAGGCCCTTGCTCCGCTCTGTGACCGAGAAGACCCAGCCCTCCTGGTTCGGGCCGTTGGCGAGGTGGAGATCGACGGGCCAGATTGGAGGGGCGATTGCCTTCAGATCGCCGACGCCTGGGACCGATTCACCTTGCAGACGGACCAGGCCGCTCAGAACTGGTCGAACTTCCGGATGTTCCTGACTCGTATGCAGCGCGGGAACGACCTGAGCTCCGGGGTCCGGTGCCTCACTGTCCACAAGTCTCAGGGTCGCGAGTACCGAGCAGTCGCCATCGTCGGCATGAATGACGGGCAGTTCCCAGACTTCAGAGCTCAGTCCGACCAGGAGCGCGAGGCCGAGTTGCGCGCCTTCTACGTCGCAGTCACGAGACCCACTCGTATGCTTTTTGCTACGCGAGCCTTGAGCCGTCGCACCCGGTACGGCCTGCGGTCGACCGACGCATCACCGTTCCTTGAATTCCTCAAGCACAGCTGACCTCGATCGAGTCGTAGGTTCGCTGGAGGCCAAGCTACGTCACAGAACCCAAGAGATCCTTCAGTTGATCAGGTGCCAGCAGCCGGTCATCCGGAATCACATAGTTGTCAACTGGCTTGCCACCTGGTCGAACGCTTGTCGGCCGCGCGGGCTCGACGTCTACGTCTTCGATTCGGCACAGCGCTTGGATCTCGACCTCCTGCGGCGCCTGCTCAGAGCCGGTGCCCACGAAGACGTAGCCGCGGACGCCGCGCTGCTTGTGGGCCCAGAGCTTATTTGGTGGCACACAGAAGCCGGTCACTTCCCGATGCCTCACCTGGGCAGTCATGACTTCAAAGCCGACTCCGGAAATCCTGAGGTCAGGTTCATCCTCGTCGGCTTCGAAACCGCGCTCCACCGCGTATCCCTCGCCTTCTGCCCATTTCGCGGCCGCGGCCTCTCCGACAGCACCTCGAAGCTGGGCCGGTGCGTTCGCGCTTGTAGGGCGATCAGGGGATCGTCGCCGCTCAGCCTCCGTTGCTCGCGCGTGAGCGAGACCTCTGGCCTGCTCCATCTCGCTGTCATTGAGTCGGATGGTCACCATGAATGCAGATCCTCCACACATGAGATCGCGCTTCGCCAAGCGGAATCGTACGTGACAAATAGGATCAGTGCTTGGGAGAGGTCACCGCCATGCGGGTAGCCGATCTGCCCACCATTTGAGGACGGTCTGTCGCTCCGGCCCCACGACCTCGTATGCGTCCGACATCAGGTCACCAAGACCGAGCAGGGCGGTTCGCCACTCCTCTCCATCTGTCGCCTCCATCGCCAATCGAGCTGCTGCCGCCGCCTGGTCCCACGCGGCCGACGGCCGAGGGGCGGGGAGCGTCAGGACCTGCTTGGCGGAGAGCTTCAGGGCGTCGGTTGCGAGGGCGGCTCCGAAGTACTGGGTTGCCGCCCAGGCGGTCACTGGTGCGGACAGGAAAACGGCGGCGACGTGGTACAGAAGGTCGGGATCTGCGATGACGGTGATCACCGGTACCGACGGCAGTAAGTGTCCGTCGGGGTCGACGATGGCCTCGAGCACTTTCGTCTGGGTTGCGAGCAGGATCTTGGGCACGCATCGGTTGGTAGCCCATGGACCGAGTTCGCTCTCTGCAGCGAGCCGAGCGACGTCGACGCAGGGGGCGTCGTAGGTGACCTTGTTGAACTTGGTGGACCGGGTGCCCCAGAGGTTGTGGGCTGGATCGATCAGCCCTGTGGTGACCAACCGCGGGAAGCGGACAGGATCGTCGTCCACGTCGGCGGCCTCGACGACGAAGGGGGCGAGGCCGTAGTACTGGTCGCGGAAGTCTGCCGTTGCAGTGCAGATGTCTGCGAGCGTTCTCCCCGTCGACAACTCGACGGCGGGGATGCCGAAACCCTCGGTGATCAGCGAGGCCCACGTCTCGGCGGTCTGAAGCTCGTCCATCTTTGTGAGCACCGGATCGAGCTCGGTGAACCCGGGCCCCGTGTGTCGGTGAAGCTTCACAGTCCGTTCGCCGCCGACCCGGAGGGTCGGCGCGCAGACGAGAACGTTGGCCTCGAACACCTTCTCGCCGGCCACCCAGAGCGACTCGAGGCTGGCGCGCTCCAGGACGTGCCGACGCATGGCCTTGGCATCACGGGTCGAGAGGATCGAGTCGGGCTGCAGCAAGGCGACGCGTCCGCCGTCCGCTCGTGCGATGTCGCATCCCAGTGCGAGGAACAAGACCGATATGTCGGCATATCCCTTGGCCACGTCACCCCAACGAGCCTTCACCAGGTTGGCGAGACGACGCTCGGTGGTGGTCGCCGTCTCGAGCTGGTTGAGATACGGCGGATTCCCGACCACGAGGTCGAAGCCACCGGACCAGCCCGAGTCAGCGTTGGGCTCGAGATCGTCCGTGAAGACCTCCGGGAATAGGAGATGCCAATGGCTCGGGCGCCAAGTCCCAACCAAGTCCCGGACTGTGCCTGAGATGGCCGGGAGGTCGACCGAGGTTCGCAGCGTCTCGGAGGTGACCGCCGGCTCGAGGCCGACGACCTTCTTCTGCAGGAAGGCAGCACACCACGCATCGGCCTGCGCCGAAAGCACTCGAAGGGCCTCGCTGCCGCGCAACTGGTCGAACGCGATCGCCTTCGCGCTGATGGCCTCGGCGCTCTCATCGCTGAGCAGTTCTGCCGACCGGGCGACAGCCTGGATCGTGGCCAGATTCTCGTTCGCATCGTCGCCAACGAACAGGAGTCCCTGGCCGCTTCGCTCCCGCGCGTTCCGGATCCTCAAGCCCTTGGCGGCGGCCTTATCGTCATCCTTCTGTGCCTCAAAGGCGATATCGGGGAGCCCGTCGCCGATCAGGCGGGGGGTCGACCCGAGCAGGCTGTTTCCCCACGCGAGGTGATGGTCGAGAAACGACAACGGCATCCCTGGCGTGAGCGACTCGAGCCACAGAGTGAACTTGCACAGCTCGACGGCAAGCTCGTTGAAGTCGACCCCGTAGATGCAATGAGCAATCGCCTCGCGCAAGGCACGGCGCACCTCCTCGGGCGGTGGCTCATCGTCGCCAGAACGCACCGCCGCCAGGGCGCGGGCAATCCGCCGAGCCGCCGCAATCAGAAAGTGGCCGCTTCCACACGCTGGGTCCACGACTCGCAACGCCAGTAGGGCACTCTCGGGGTCGGGCCGCGCCAACGCGCCCTCAATGATGGGGTCGAGGCAGCCATCGAGAAGCCCTGACACGATTCCAGCGGGCGTGTAGTAGCTGCCGGTCGTGTGGCGCTCGTGCCCCGAACCGGGGTCCAGGGTGAACGTCTTGCTGTGGGGGTCGGCGACCGGACGGAGTTCGAGGAGGCCCTCGTACACCGATCCGAGTTCCTCTGGACCAAGTGATCGATAGTCGACCGTGAACGTTGCGTTCGCCGCCGGATCACGAATCGAAGTGAGGCAACGAACTGCATCGAGGAGCGCCTCATTCGAGAGTTCTGCGTCCTCGAGATCCGTCAGAGCGTCCTCGAACCAGAGCCGACTGCCGAGATAGGGCATCGCCAGACGCGGTGCGCCACCAGGGTCACGGGCGACGCCGAACAGGGCCGTCAGGCCGACCCAGAGGTCACCGTGGCGCGATCCGCGCAGGTGCGTGGAGAGCTCGACGATTCGCTGCATCGAGTAGTAGCGGCGGTACCGAGCAACCGGGATTGGGCCCGCATCTGCCGGATGCAGGAGCCCTCGCGACTCGGCAGTGAGCAGAAAGAGGAGCCGGTAGACGAGACGTAGCAGCTGCCGGTACAGGTCCTCGCTATCCAGCTCACCCTGCGCCAGCCGTGCCCGGAGTCGGCTGTTGGCTGGATGGGCCATGAAGCCGCGACCGAGCAACTCGAGTGCTTCTTCGACCTGTCCGCGAAGGTGGTCAAGCGATCGAACCCCCAGTTCGCCCGATTGCTGGACCCACTGCTCGATCTGTGGGTCTGCGTCGCCAGGCGACTGAAACCGCGATCGGTGACACATCGTCCAGAGAAGCGCGAACCCGGCGTAGTCCTGGCCTCCGAAGATCGCCTCAAGGTCGAACTCGACGTACGCCATCCGGGTCAGGCTGGCGTTGTCACGCAGAACCCGCAGCCGACGGCCGTTCGATAGCAACGCCCACTGATGGTCATCGCTGTGGTTCAAGAACTCCTGCACGAGGCCATGGGGGGACCAGCGAGCTGCTCCAGCAACGCCCGCCTGTCGGCGGTCGATCGAGACGTTCCAACCCACCAAGTGGACTGGCACCAATCCGTCGCAGTGCGAGATCGGGTAGCCCTTGTCGTTGACGACGAAGTCCGCGGGGACAGGCTCCCAGCCCAACTCGCGGAGCAGAGGGAGCAACCACCAGCGTCGGGTCGCTCCCGTCTGCGGATCAGTTCCGTCCACCTCAGCCAGCTCACCCTGAGATCGATCCCATTTCGGACACAGCTCTATCCAGGACGCAGCGATCGCTTCACTAGACGGCATGCCGCCTGACCTTGCTTCCTGGGGGCTTGACCCGGCGGTCCCGCCAGATTGAAGCCGTTGAAGGAAATCGCTACTCAGGAGGCCACCCTCCACGGTGACGTTCGACGACTCCGCGCGTGGCGGACGAGGCACTGCGCTACCCCATTCCGACGACGTCCGGGGGCCTCGCCCAGGCGGGCCGACTTGACTCCGGGTGGGCACACGACGGATCCGCAGGCGGAGGGTCCAGAACTGTCCGATAGGGCTGGGCCGCTCCGATGGCCGACGCCATGGCGTCGTAGACCTCGAGGATGAGCCGCTTAGTGCGGTACTCACCTTGGTTGGCCTCATCCTTACGTCGAACGACCGAAAAGGAGTCCATGATGTACTCGACGTCTGCGCGGCCGACCCGATAGAGGTGGAAGAAGCACGCATCTAGCTCGGCTCGCAGAGCTTCCCGGCGTGCCGGATTCCAAACGAATGGCCGATCCGCACCTCCGACGTCGGCGGCAAAGCTCCATAAGTCCCATGAGGTGAAGACCAGCTCCAACACTCGCGTGTGGAGCCATGCGCCGACGCTGACCGCCGGGTCGAATGGAGCAGGGTCTGCGAACTCACTCGGAGTGCACACTGGAAGCTGAGCGAGGAGGAAGAAGTTGAGGTGAATGCCGCCGACCTTCTGCCGGGCCACAAAGTCGAGCACGAAGCTGGATAGATTGGCGATCAAGGACGGGATCAAAGTTGGACTCACGCCGACGGTGAATGCTGGCAAGTTGTTTCTACCAGCCCCAGCGAACGGGATTACCGCCGGTATAACCGTACGGGCGCTAGCCCTGGCGTCCGTCGTATCACGCCAGCACAACAGCCATCGGTGGTGCCATCGTGGTTGGATCTGTTCCTCTACCGCCCTCTCGGCAACCCAGAAGCGAGGCATTGGCACGAAGCCAGGGTCTCGAAGCATTGAGTCCGCAGGAGTGGGAAGAACGTGGCCCGACTGGCCAGACCTCAAGAGGCCATAATCCCCATACCGATGGTTGAATAGGTAAACCATCTTGGCCTCATACAACGGGACTAGGATGTGGTCATCGACCACATACCGGTTCCCGCATTCTCTCGCAGGTCGACCCAGATCCTCCGAGGCAGTGAATCCGCCCGAGTCGTCTCCGGTATGCAACATTGTAAGATATTCGATCATCCAGGACTGGTCGTCGTGTTGATCCTGAACTGGTTGCAAGATCGACTTGGACCTGTAGGCAGCCTTCGTAATCTCAGCATCGCGGCGACTTCGGAAGATCGGCGCCGTCAAGGTTCTCGGATTGAGAAGCTCAAACTCTGAGGAGGAGAGGGTAAACCTGCGATCCGTGGAAGCGAGGTCCGTTAGCTTGTGACCCTGAAACATAAGTTCGGCCTGGGGACAGACCAGATGTCGGCCGGTCATTGTTATGAGGCAGAACCGAAGCATGTGTCCTCGTCCAGCACCTTGGAAATAACCATCATTGACGAACTCGAAGAGCGACCACAGTGACTGCTGCCTGACCAGATCGCGCCAGAACGCGCTCGTCGTTTCGTCGGTAGCAATACCAGACGGAACGATTCCACCCACGCGTCCGGTTGGATCCAGGGAATCGCGCATAAGCTCAGCGAATACCGCATAGGTATTGACGTCGCCGCGCCCGCACAGCGGGAACCGTCCGCTCGCGCGGACAAACCAGTTCTGGCCGGCGGTCCTACGCGATACGGCCAGGTATGCACTAAAGAGATCGGGATTTGTCATCTCCAGATCAGCTATCAAAGCCTTGCGCTTCGCTTTGGTAGGCGCCATGGCTATCGCTGGTTCAGGAACTGCAAAGAACTCCTTATCCTGTACCTTTATCCGGTCCCATGGAGGATTTCCGACCACCACACTAAACCCTCCAGTCCATCCACTCCCTTTATTCAATGCTAAGCCAGGATCACCTGATGCTCGAAACACGTCCGGAAACGCCAGGTGCGGATGAACGAAGGAGTAATCCTTCGCAAGCGCCACGACCTCGTCGACCGTCTCCGCCGGCAGCTCACCCACGGTGTGGGCAAGCGCCTGCCGAACGAATGCCTCCGTGATCACCGGGGCACCCTTGACCTTGCGGCTCACGAAGGCCGCGCACCAGGCGTCGGCGGCGAGCTGAGCCCGGCCGAGCTCGTCGGAGTGGAGGTGGAGCAGCCAGCGCCGCTCTTTGGCTTCCAGCTCGGCGACCGTGTCCTGTGGCATGGCGTCGATCTCGGCCACGGCGTCGCTGACCGATGCCGCCAGGTCGTTGGCCGACGGCCCGAAGAGCAGTGACCCCTGGCCCTCCCGTTCGAGCTTGTTGCGCTTCTTGAGGGCCTTCACCACCTCCTTGTCGTCGCCCTCCAGTGCCTTGAATGCCGCATCAGGGATGCCTACGGTCAGGAGGCGGGGCGTCGTTCCGAGCAGGGCGTTGCCGCACACGATGCGATGCTCCAGAAAGGTCAGGGGCTTGCCCGGCTCCATGGCCTCCATCCACAGACTCACCTTGCAGAGCTCGACCGCCATCGGGTTGATGTCGATCCCGTGGATGCAGCGGGCGACGACGTCTCGCAGCGCCGACTGAATCGCCTTCGGCGTCGGCTCGCCTTCCCCGGTGCGGACCTCCGCGAGCCGTCTGGCGATCCGGTGCGCCGCAGCGATGAGGAAGTGGCCGCTCCCACAGGCGGGGTCGAGCACCGTGAGGGCAAGGATGGCCGACGCGGGATCGTCTCCGGTCGCCGCCTCGTCCAACACAGGGTCGAGGGCCGAGTCGAGCAGCTCGTTGATGAGCGAGGCGGGCGTGTAGTAGCTGCCGGTGGTCTTGCGCTCGTGGCCCCCCGCAGTGGTCAGCGAGAAGGTTCCCGCGCCTGTGTCGATCTCGGGGTGCAGCTCGAGCAGCGATTCGTAGATCGAGCCGAGCTCCTCGGAGCCGAGGTTGCGGTAATCCACAGAGTGGGTTACCCGGCCGGACGGGTCGGCGACGGTGGCAAGGGCCCGGACGGCCGACAGCAGGCGGCGGTTCTCGATCTGCGTGCCCGCCAGGCCCGGTGCGGCACGCGGCGACCACAGGAAGCTCCCGAGCCCCGGAAGACCCAGCGCTGGCTCGCCAGCGGGCGAGGAGAGGGCGTCGAACACGACGTTCAGACCGGCCCACAGGTCGCCGTGGCCTGAACCTCGGTGGTCGAGCGCAAATTGACGCAGACGACCAGTGCTGTAGTACTCGCGGAAGCGCGCCGCTGCCGTCGGGTCGGCGTCGGGGCGCAGGAGGAGGTCGCGGTCCTCGGCGACGAAGAGGAAGATCAGTCGGTACACCAGGCGGAGCAGCTGGCGGTAGTACTCCTGGCGATCGAGGCCGCCGGTGGACAGGCGCGCTCGCAGGTCGCTGTTCGCCGCGTGCTCGACGAAGCCAGTGCCCAGCTCCGTGATCGCGGCCTCGACGCCGGCCCGAAGCTGATCGAGGGCGCGGGTGCCCCGTTGGACAGACTCCTGAGCCCACTGCTCCAGGAGGCACTTCTCGGGGATGTCACCCTCGACCCGGCTCTGGTGGCACAGCAGCCAGAGGATGGTGAAGTCGGCGTAGATCTGACCGTCGAAGATGGCCTCGAGGTCGAACTCGACGTAGGCCTGACGGGTGAGGCTCACGTTGTCGCGGAGGACCCGAAGGAGGCGCCCGTTGGAGACGAAGCCCCACAGGTGGTCCTCGCTGCGGTTGAGGAACTCCTGCACGAGGCCGTGGGGGCTCATGCCTGCCGCACCTGCGACGCCCGGCGTGCGGTGGTCGAGGTCGATCGTGGCGCCGAGCAGGTGGATCGGCGCCGCTCCCCACTCGTGGCTGATCGGGTAGTGCTTGCCTTCGACGTCGAATCCCTTGGCGGGCTGCAGTTGCCCATAGCCCAGCTCCTGGTACAGCGGCAGCAGCCACGACTGGCGGGTCAGCTGAGCCGTCGCGTCCCCCGAGGCAGCGCCGGCGAGTCGTTCGTTGAACGTCTCCCACGCGCCCGTCAGTCGGTTCCAGGACCGGTTGATGGCCTCGTTCAGTCGCTCGCCTGGCGCGAGGTGGTACGCCTCGGGCGACAGGCCGGCCAGCTCCTTGTCGCCTTCCGACACCCGTTGCAGCAGGGCCGGGGGAAGCAGACCGCCTTCCGTCTGTATGGCCGTGAACGTGGTGTCCCGAGCCATCAGGCGCTCATGCCGGGCTTCGGCAGGTAGAGGAACACACCCAACACGTCGGGGGGGAGCTGCGGTTCGACGCGGTAGCGGACACCCTTCTGGCGGGCCGCGTCTCGGACTCGACGGTGGGCGTCCTCGAGGCTCTCGGCACGGGCGAGGGCCTCCTCGTCGAGGCGGGCACGCCACGCGGACTCGTGCGTGAGCACGTCCGCCAGGAAGTCACGGGCCTGGTCAGGGTGGATGTTGCCGGCCGGCTCAGCGTCGAGCAGTGCGGCGGCCGCATCCGGCTCCAACCAGCGAGGATCGGATGGGTCGCCCTCGAACGCGACGACGGCGCAGTCCTCCGCGAGCAGAGGATGCTCTCCGTCTGCCCTGATGGTGACCAAGTGAAACCGGTACCGGACGAGGAGCAGCGTGGTGCGAACGCCGACACCGTCGGTTCGGATGGCGCCACAACGGGCGGCCAGCGGCTCGTTGATCGAGTCAAGGGCAGTGTCCAAGAGATAGGTGGCCAACGATTCCACGAACCGGTCGGTCCGGCTGAGGTAGCGCTGGTGCTCCGACACGGGCAGGTCGAACCGTGCCCGGAACGGCTTCGTGTAGTGGACGACATCCCGGAGGCTCTGGCGGGCTTCGTCGAGGTCGATGGCGACGCCACCCGAGGTGTCCTCAGCGATCACGCCTCGCGCTCGGACGACGGCGTCGCGCACGAAGCGCTCGACATCCGCACCCGAACCGACCGCATCTCGGGCCGCGGCGAGCTCGGCGGCCACCTCGTCGGGGCGAATGGTCTGCTGGGCGAACATCGTCCGCGACTGCTTCTCACGGTCGGCGGCGCTCTCCCAATCGCTGAAGAGATCCTCCTTGCGGGGCTGGAAGAACTCGTCGAAGCCCGGCAGCCGCACCTCGATCCCGCCGCTGTCCTGACGGAGGAGGAGGCCCTCGAGGATGGCCTCGATGACGGCGTTGGAGTCTGCTGGTACCGGTACCGAGACTCCCAATGCGCTGCGGATGGCCTTGTGCTTGCGCAGCAGCACCTCGAGGACCAGACCATCGATCTGGTTGTCGCTCCCGTAGTAGGTGAGGACACGCACCTTCGGCTCGGGCTGGCCGAAGCGATCGACCCGGCCCTCGCGCTGTTCGTGCCGGGTCGGGTTCCAGCTCAGGTCGTAATGGAAGACCGCGTCGAAGTGATCCTGCAGGTTGATGCCCTCGCTGAGGCAGTCGGTGGCTACCAGGACCCGCTGCGGGTGCTCGGCCATCGCTTCGATTCGAGCCTCACGCTCGGCTGGTGGCAGCGTGCCCGTAACCGCCACCACCTCCACCTTCTTGGGCAGGGCCTTGCGCAGCTCTGCCGCCACGTACTCGGCGGTGGGGATGAAGCGACAGAAGACGATGGGGCGGTTGCCGTCCTTGACGAGTCGAGCGATCAGCTTGATGGCCTTGGCCAGCTTCTCATCGGCGTCGCCGTGCAGCGCATCGGCCCGGCGTGCGAACTCGAGGAGGCGCCGACGCGCCTTGGCCGCGTCACTGGTGTCATCCTCGGCTGAATCGGGGTCGGCCCCAGCGACCATGTCGACCGCCTCGACACCGTCATCGTCGCCCAGGTCGAGGACCGTGCGGCGACCCACTGCGTCTGCCTCGGGGACCGTGGTGGTCTCGGCCGAGGCGGCCCGTGTCCGCAGCGTCGCCGCGGCCGCCGCTGGGCTCGACGCCAGCGAGCGCAAGAGCGCCAGCGCCGACCACCATCGCACCCGCTGGCGATGCTGGCCGCCGGCGTCGTCCCGCACCGTCTCGCGGGCGTAGGCGAGGACGCCGTCGAACAACTGCCGGTACTCGTCTGACAGTTGATAGGTCTCCTCCGCCTCCAGCCGCTCGGGGAACGACGTGTCGGTGCCCAGGTAGTCGCGGATGTCGGCCCGGCGCCGCTGGACCAGGTGCGCGGCGAGGCGGCGGCGATGCGATTCGTTGGCCTGACCCGAGAGGTCGTCGGGCAGGTTGGCGAACGCTGGATCGAGCAGCTCGAGCAAAGACCGGAACGCACCCTCCTTGCCGCTGTGGGGCGTGGCCGTCACGAGGATCAGGTGACGAGTCGGGTCAGCGGCCAGCTCCGCGACCAACTGGTGGCGCTGGTGGTTGGCCCGGCCGGAGCCGTCGTCGGCGCAAGTGTGCGCCTCGTCCACGATCACCAGCTCGGGGCAGGCGCGGAGGAAGTCGGGACGGTGGCGGTCCGACTTGATGAAGTCCGACGACACGATCACGAACGGGTGAACGTCGAACAGGCTCTGGCCCACCCGGAGCCCGCGCTCGAGTCGAGCCGCCGTCGACGCCAAGACCAGCTCGGCATCGATGTGAAACTTCTCGGCCAGCTCGATCTGCCACTGTTTGGCCAGGTGGGGCGGGCAGAGGACACACAGGCGCGACACCTCGCCCTGCTCGAGCATCTCCTTGGCGATGAGCCCCGCCTCGATGGTCTTGCCGATGCCCACGTCGTCGGCGATCAGCAGACGAACGGGGTCGAGCTTCAAGGCGAGGAGCAACGGCACGAGCTGGTAGGGACGCGGTTCGACCGCGATCGATCCGAACGACCGGAACGGACCAGCCGACGACCGGAAGCCAAGGCGCATCGCGTCACGCAGGAGCCGAGCCGACCGGTGGTCACCGAGCTGGGTCGGATCGGGAAGGGCGAAGGTGGCGGGCTCGACGGGCTCGAGCTCGGTCAGTATTCCCGTCTCCTCGTCGTCCGTACCGCCGATGGGTCGGACCAATACGAGATCCTCGGTGGTCTCCGGCAGCACCACCCACTCTCGGCCCCTGGCGCGCACCAGCGACCCCACGGCGAAGCTCATCGGCCCTCCCCGAACACCCAGCGAAACGAATCGATGACCTGCGCCCAGTCGTCATCGTGTCGGAATCGGATGACGGTCCACCCACGATCCTTCATAGCCCCGGTCTGCGCCTCGTCCCGGTGCTGCCGGTCGGGGAAGTCGTGCGGTGGACCATCGACATAGATCGCGACGCCCTCATCCTCGATCACGAAGTCCGGCCGTGTGCTGACGTCGGCGATCCGAGCGCCGGCCTTGGCCGGCAGGCGGTAGCCGCCGTCCTGGAGGTAACGGATGAAGCGGGCCTCCAGCTCCGATTCCGCCGCAGTGACTAGGCGGTCGGCGTGCTCTTCCCTG
The DNA here is from genome assembly GCA_964630585.1 of uncultured Gordonia sp. Classification (GTDB taxonomy): domain Bacteria; phylum Actinomycetota; class Actinomycetes; order Mycobacteriales; family Mycobacteriaceae; genus Gordonia. The sequence continues at coordinate 10,812 of CAZVVS010000005.1, read as the reverse complement.
GTGGCGGCAGTCGGTGCTGCTTCGGTGTGCGATGCAACTGCGGCCAAGAGCCAATCCTTGACGAGCTGACGGTCGAGCAACTGGTGGTCGATCTGGTTCCGGTAGCTCATCAGGCAGTCGTAGCAAGCCGCCTCGCACGGATGCTGGTCGAGGCGATCAGCACCGGTGTCGGGATCGAAGTGGCACACCTCGAGCGCCGTTCGTGCCACTCGAGCAAAGGCGTCGCGCTCGTCGAGGAGGCGCCGTAAGACGCCCGCACCTCCCTCGGCCGCCTCGTACACGAGGAGCACCCGACGGTCCTTGGCATCGGGCAGAGGTTCGACGGCGAGCTCGTCGTCCTCCAGCTGGAACTCGACCTGGATGGCGTTCTTCAGGGCGGCGCCGAGCGATGCCATGAACGCTTCGCCGCCTTGTCCCACCACCGGAGCGAGGAGCAGGCAGTTGCGACGATCCTCGACGAACGGGACGACGCGCCTGGTCTGGGCGCTGAGCGGGTCGGGCGGGCGGTCCTCGTCCTCGACGGGATCGTCCTCCTTGGCCCAGTAGCCCCGTTCGGTGTCGAGCACGAAGCCGAACTGGTTGGGGTTCTTGCGGCGGCGCAAACCCAGGTTCACGCGCCAGATGTCCGCGGTCTCGCCGTACTTCATCGTTGCCAGGGGCTCATCCCCCCAGAGCACGTCGGCGTGACGGACGGACAGGTGGCCGTGCCGTTCCGCGAACCGAACCGCAGTGAGCAGCTGGAACCCTTGGCGCTGCCGCTCCTCCTCGTCCGCGTTGATCCGGTTGCGCCGACGAGTGGCCACGTTCTGCAACCGGAACAAGTTGGCCATGGGTGGCGGCAGCGGCGCGTCGCACTGCTCGCAGAGATCGGGATCCCTCCCGGTGTTATCCAGCGGGTGCAGGTAGCCGCAGTTGTCGCAGCGCTTGGCGGACACGGTCAGCACGCCTTCGCTCTCCGGCTCGGTGTGGTGGCCCACGGGGAGGATCACCTTGTTGATCTGGTAGCGGTCGCCCTCGTGGTAGATGAAATTGCCCGGGCCGAACTCGCTGATGGCAAGGAACCGTGGCCGCTGCAGGAAGTCACCTTCGTGCGAGGTCGCGCGCCGCCCGGGGATGAATGCCGACAAGGGCAGCCGGGGGAACGAATAGCCCGGGAGGAACCCCTCGGAGGCGAAGTACCGGTAGCTGTAGAAGTCCGATTGATGGCGACGGTCTGCTTCAGCGAGCAGCAGCTCGAGCTGCGCTTCGGCCTCACGGCGCAGGCGTGTCGCCTGTTTGCGATCGGTCGCGGCACGGGCCGGGTCGATGGCAACGCGGTTCTGGGCTGCTTGTTGGAGGCGCGCCGAACGGTAGAGGCCGCGCCAGCGTTCACACGCCTCCTCGAAGCGCTTGCCGACGCCGTTCAGGGTGTCGTCCAGCCAGGACGGGCCCCACCACGTGCTCGCTTCGAGCTGATCGGTGATGTCCGCAACCACCGACTCAGCCGCTTGCTTAGCACGGACCTTCGTCTCCGGACGTCGCAGCGCCTCCGCGACGCTGTCGTGCAGCACGGGCTCGGTGACGTCCTCCCGCACGTCGAGCACGTCCGTGAGCGATCCCCCCAATGACAGCGAGCTCTGCGCCAGCCAGATGGCCTGCACATGCGCACGGAGGAGGTCTTCGTTCGCCAACTCCAGGCGGGGCGCCGTCACCTGACCGGACACCATCTTCTCCGGGTGGCGGAAGTAGTGCTGGTCGTGCGGGCTGCCGACCGTGCAATAGGTCAGGACCAGGGCCGGCTGACCCTGGCGACCAGCGCGTCCCGAGCGCTGGGCGTAGTTGGCCGGCGTCGGTGGCACGTTGCGCATGCCGACGACGTTGAGCTCGGAGATGTCCACCCCGAGTTCCATGGTGGGCGAGCAGTACAGGATCGGGAGCTCGGCGCTCCGGAACTTCTCCTCGCGCTTCTCCCGCTCGTCGTAGGGCACCTGCGCCGTGTGCTCCCGGGCCTCGAGGCCGACAACGTCGTCGGACAGATCCCGGTAGAGCTCGATGAAGAACTGGTTCGTACGCCCAGCGACCCGGCGCGTCGGCGTCCGGATCGGGTCGTGGAACGGCTTCGTCCCATCGCCGGTTCGCCAGCGCATCGCCGACGCCGGCACCTGGTAGCCGCCGACGGCCTCGTCTCCTCTGCCTTCGAGGACCTGCTCGAGCACGCCGCCCTTCGTCAACGCCTCGAAGACCTGCGGGATCATGACGTCGGTGTCCGCGAGCCTCAGCGTGTCGCCGAACTGCTCGAACGTGGTGTGTCGCCGGAGGTACTGCCCGAAGCCGCTGCGGCTCGAAACGTAGACGTAGCCGCGGTAGTCGTCGGTCCGACGACTACGAGGCAGCGCCGTGGTGGCGTGCTCGAGTGCCTGGACATCGTCGTCCAAGGCCCAGGGCCCCACGAGCTGGGTGTTCGACCGTGCCGAGATCCGCTCCTGGATCGCCTCGTCGAGGAAGTCGACCTTGATCGATAGCTCCCGACGGAGATAGTCGAGCAGCGTGCGGGCGATCTCGAACCGCTCGGCCGGGGTCGCCGTGGTCAGGGCTTGGTGCTTACCGGCCCACAGGTCGTCCGCTGCGCAGACCTCCTCGAGAGCGTCGTAGCTGATCTCGAGCAGCCCGCATTGTTCGAGGTTCGGCAACGTGAGCCGCCAGCCTCGGCGGAGGTCGAGGTAGAGGTGGTACCCGAGGACATCCCGCAACGTGCGCTCGGTGTCGGTACGAGCCTTGAACCTGGCCTCCGGATTCGAGGCGTACAGGTCGAAGGGCAGATCGAGGCAGGCGAAGACTGCCTGCGTGATCTCGTCGTGGGCGAGGCCGTCCGGGCCCGCATCCCGCACCGCCCTGAACAGCGCCGCCCGCAGCATCGCCACATTGACGAAGTCGTTGAAGTGACCGGCTTGGAGGCTGGCGTCTTGGCGGTTGTCAGAGAACGTGAGGAGCTTGCGCGCTCGGCGGCTGAGGGTCTCATCGGCCCGGAGCGACCGAATCGTCGACAGGCTGAGCACCGTCGTGGCCGTCGACCGGCCTTCGGAGCCGAGCGTGGCCAGCTTGGAGAAGTCGCCGCGTACCCGGCTGCCATAGCTGACCCCGCAGTGGAGGCAGAACCGAAACGGAGCCGGGATCCACCACATGCGCGTTCCTGAGCCGACCCGGCCCTCCGTGTCGACCCACAGCTCGACCGGGCGAGCCTTGCGATAGCCGCTGCGGACCCGAAGCTCGCCCCGGTGCTCCTCGAGCCACTCGTCTGGGAAGCGGGCGAGCAGCGTCTCCGGATCAGCGTCGTCGGGCCATGGGTCTTCGGAGTTGGCGTACAGGAAGCCGGGTTCGGAGCCTCCCTCGGCGCTGCGGTCGCCCAGGTCGCGTGGTGCGAAGACCGGGCGCTCGTCAGTGCCGACACTCGGCTGGCGGTGCACCACGTAGTACTCCTGGCCGCACTCTCTGCAGAAGACCAGCGGCAGCAGCACACGGCTGCGGTCCCGCGGAACATACTTCTGCGCGTCGAGCGTCAGGTAGCGTCGATCCTCGGCCTCGGGCGAGGCGTGCACGGTCTCGCCCTTGCTGATGAATTGGTGGAGGCGAAAGGCGAAGGCAGGAAAGCCGTTGTCGGGGTTCTTCACCCGGTAACCCGCCATCAGCTGCGTGGTGATCGCACGCTCGCAGTCCTCGTGGTCGGTGCCGGTCGCGCCCGAGAGTTGGCTCGCGGCGCCTGCCGATCCGCCGACTGGTTGCGGGGTGACGCGGACCAGCTGGCCTTCCCGCTCGGTGACCCCGAGCGTGCTCTCGATCCAGATCGAGAGCGGGTCGTTGACGAACGTGTCCCAGTCCGTCGGCGGGGGCTCCGCCAACGCCCCCTGTACGGCGTCGGTGAGCCGAGCAGTGAAGGAAGCATCGGTGAGATCCGTTGCCGGTGTCGCGCGCCTCAAGGTCTCGCCGATCACGCTGTCCGCCGAGACCTCGCTGCCGAAGAGCAGGCTGGCCACTCGGGCAACCTCGCGGCGCTGTTCGTCGAGGGTCCCCGCCGAGGCGAGGGTGGCCGACGTACCGATGCAGCGAAGGTCCTCGGCGTGGCACGCCTCGCGCAGCCGGCGAACGAGCAGGGCGACGTCGGCCCCCTGTCGGCCGCGGTAGGTGTGGAGCTCATCGAGCACGAGGAAGTCCAGCCCCTGCGCCGCCCGGACGAGTTGCTTGTCGTTCACCCGGGTGAGGACGAGCTCGAGCATCACATAGTTCGTGAGGATGATGTCCGGGGGGCGCTGGAGGATCTCGTCCCGCTGCTCGCCGACCTCTTGGCCCGTGTAGCGGCGGAATGTGACTGCGGGAGCGGTCTTGCCGAGGAACTTGGCCAGCTCCTCCTCCTGGCTGTTGGCCAGGGCGTTCATCGGATAGACGACGATGGCCTGCACGCCCTTGCCGGTGCCGTTGCGGAGGACATGATCGACGATCGGGACGATGTAGGAGAGGCTCTTGCCGGAACCGGTGCCAGTGGTCAGGACGTAGTTCCGGCCGGCACGGGCCTGGTCGATGGCGTCGACCTGGTGGCGATGGAGGCGCAGCGGCTCGCCGAAGGGGTTCTCGTCCGTCTTCCCGACCCGGAAGATGTCCTTGCAGGCGGGGTGCAAGCGACCGTCGGCGACGAGGTCATCGATCAGCCCGCCAGACTCGAACGTCGGGTTCAGGCCGATGCGAGGCTCGGGCCACAGGTGCCCCTCGTCGAGTGCGGTTGCCACGCGATCGCGGATGCGCTCGTCGCGGATCTCGATGAAGGACGTGACGTAGCGGCGGTAGTCCTCGATCAGATGCTGCCGCAGGCCAAACACGTCCACCGCTTGACTCTCCTCCGGATGATCACCGCCGCCCGCTCCTTCGTTCTAGTCCCTATTGCGAGGGCGTGACGCCGGCGGCGCTGGAGCTCGTCATTCGCCGATGGTCTCGAAGCGGTCTGCGGGCGCAGCGGCGATGACTTCGGAGGGCGTCCCATCACAGAGCAGGAAGAGCCCATCGCGAGCGCGGGTCATGGCCACGAAGAGCTGACTGATGGCCAGGGCGCGGGTCTCGGCATATTCGGCGTCGTCTTGGCCCTCCGATTGCGGGCGCGGGAACTTGCCGGCAGTGACCTCGGGCAAGAAGACCACCTTGAACTCGAGGCCCTTGGCCCGGAAGTACGTGCCGACCTTCACCTGCGGCGTCGACGTACCGTCATAGCTCTCGAGGCCAGTGGTCGGGACCGCAAGCACCGCTAACCCGCTTGTGTAGTCACCAACGAGGCGGTTGGTGGGAACGAACACGCCGATGTCACCGAAACCGAGGGCTCCGCTTTCGACGAGGACCCGGGCCTGCTCGGCGATGAAGGCCATCTGGTCCTCAGTGCCGTCACACACCACCAGCGCGGGCCGACCACCCCGGCGCTGCCCGTTCGCCTCCTCATCGCCTCGCTTGTACCGCTCATCAAGATCCTCGACGTCCTGGTCACCGGCGACGGCCATCGCTGCGTCGAGAATCTCGGTGGTGTTGCGATAGTTGACCCGCAGGACGGACGTACGTCCGCGGACCTCGACCCCCGCCTGCCGGAGAGTGAAGCCGCCGGCGTAGATCCGCTGGGCGCCGTCGCCGACGACAAGCAGTTCATCGGGCCTGGGCTCGGTCTTGTCCGTCACGAGGGCCCGAATCAGCTGCAGGCCGACGAGGGTCAGGTCCTGGGCCTCGTCGATGATTGCAGCCCGGTAGCGAGGGGAGCTCTCTTGCCTGGCGTGATCCCGGGCAAGGAGGATCACGTCGGCGAAGTCGACCGTCTCCCGTTCGGCCATCTCGGCGTCCCATTGCTCCATGAGCTGCCAGGTCTGGCGTCGTAGCGGGTCGGTGAACGGGGTGCGTCGGCCCGTGCGCTCGATGCTCAGGTAGTCATCGAGCGAGCTGATCCCACGGCCCTTGATTACCTGGGTGATCTCGTCCCGGAGATAGCCCCTCGACAGGTTCGCCTTCACGAGGGGCGAGTCCGGCGTGAGTACCTGGCGACATGCAGCCGCGAACGCTGCGTCAATACTGCGCGGCACGGTGAGGGGTCGCCGACCTGCGTCCCTGCACACATGCCCCGCGAGACGGTCGATGTGGATGAACTCGACCTCACCCCTTCGAGTCCCCGGCATGCGCAGGTAGAGCTGTTCGAAAACCGGCGGAAGGGTCTTGATGAACGTGGTGAAGAGGATCTTCCCGTCTGAACGGTCCTCGCCCCGCAGCCTCCGGGCGAGCGCTGCGGCTCGATGGAGGGCGACCACAGTCTTGCCGGTCCCCGCGGCCCCACGGATGCGAGCCGGGCCGTCGAAGGACCGCTCGACGATCGCCCGCTGATCGGGGTGGAGGAAGATCATCCAGTCCTCGATGGGAGCGGCGGCGATCTCGGCCACCTCCTCGGGCGTGAACAGCGGCGAGAGACCGGTCAGCGCGCCATGCTTCGCGATCGATTCACGGACGCGCTGTTCGGCCTCCTCCTCGGGGTTGAGGGAGGGCGTTCGCCACTGCTCGGGCGTCTGCTCCAGCAGGTCGACGGCCAGGTTCCACGATTCCTCGTCCCAGTCGAGCGTGCACAGGTCGTCCTCCGTCTGACACAAGCGGAGGGCGGCGACCTCCTCCGGGCCGAAGCCGGCTTCTTCGAGGTCTCTGTCGCCCCAGTGGTCGAAGGCCTTCGGACCGTCGCTCAGCTCGGGCGCACGCCGCTTCGGTGGTTGGGGAAGCGTCGCGAGGTCGGGCGCGGGCGCATGGATCAGGCCGGCGAAGCCCCGCTCGGGGTTGACCACGAATCGCTTGCGAGCGGCGCGCTCGTAGATGTCCTTGCGGTCGCCAGCCTCGTAGAACACGTAGACGTTGCCCTCGCGGGCGAGCAGGATCCTGAGGTGCTGGGCGGCCCGAATGGAGTGGAGTCGACTCGCCGGGTCGAGCCCCTGGAGGGGCTTCAAGCGGAGCGACGGGTGATTCGGGTCCTTGCGAAACTGGTCCACGGCAACCATCACCCGCCGGTTGTCCGACGGCTCGAGCGCAGCAACTGAAGCGAAGAACTCGTCGTCGAAGCTGATGTGTGGTCGCGCAGAACCCAATGGCACGGGCCTTTCTCTCTACGCTGCGAACTCCCGGAGCACCTGAAGGAAGAGCCGCACGTCCTCGAGGTCTTCGGGCGTCACCGGGTCGGGGTTGAAGTGCATCACGTCGTTTCGGATTCCGCGCACGCGTTCGAGTCGTTCGATGAAGACCTTGCGATCGAGCGACCAACCGAGTCGCCGCCACCGCTCCGGGTTCTCCAGGACCCGCTGATAGTCGCCCATCCCGAGGTCATCGAACGACGTGCAACTGCCGCCGGTCGCTCCGTCTTCGATGGCAGTCCGGACCTCGTCCAAGGTGAAGGTCCGCTCGATCACCCGCCGCAGCAGCTGATCGATGTCGCCTAGGTGGAGGAATGGCTTCGCCAGGTCGGCGTACTGCTCACTGAGGTCAGACGTCGTGACGATGCCCGAGATGCAGTTGGTCTGATCCCGAACGAACACAAAGCCCTGGCTGACGATCAGACCCACGACGTCGAACAGATCAGCGTCGAAGCGGACCTCCTGGGAGTCGCCGATCACAGCGTTCGGGAACTGCGCGTTGGGGTCCCGAACCTTCGCTCTCGCGATCGACTCCCAAGTGACGGCTCCTACGAGAGACCGTTCGCCCGTCATAACTGCGAGCTGGGAATAGTCGTTGATCATCATCTTGGTTTGCGCCTCTTCGAACGTGGCGTTGGGCGTCACCGAAACGATCCCACCAAAAGCAGACTCGATGTTGCCGACGGTGAGTCCGACGGGGTCGAGCTCGTCAAGGGACGCCGACGTGTCCTCGGGCTCGCGTCCAGGATCACTCTTGTCGTCGACGGCGACGACCTCAACGGACGCGTCGAGCGAAACCTTCATGAACGACGGCTCAGTGGCAAGACCGACGGCAGAGAGGTCCCTCTGTACGGCCGTCGCGATGCGCGTACCCCGGCGCTTCGACCCCCAGATCTCGAGCAGCTGTCGGACCGTGACGCTGGTCGGATGGCCGGCGGCCGCCGCCTCTCGCGCACTGTTCAGGAACTCGGCTGGACTGGTCACGCCAATTCCATGGCCCGTCGGGTCAGGGTGATCGCGTCCTCGACCGCCTCGTCGGAGGTCAGCATCACCTTCACCCGATTCGGAACGCCGTTGTTCAGCACGACCTCGGCGCGAGGCGCTGCGCTCGCGAGATCCGGCGACACGTAGAACTGCGTACGTCCGGATCCCGGCGTGATGGAGGCGAGGCGCTTGCCGCCATCGGCTGGCTTGATGTTGAGGTACGGCCGATCCCCGAACTCAGGCGGCACGACGACCAGGCCCAACTCAGTCGAGCAGCGTTCGAGGTAGCGCCGCACGAACGGAGCCGCCGTCCGGTCTGCGAATCGCGCCACGAGCGCTTCGGCATCACCGCCAAACATGGTCGGATGCTAGGCGGGTGGTCTGAGCCGTGTCCCCGAGGGGCGCATCCTGGACGTCGCCGTGGCCATCTGTCTCCGCGGAGCTAGACGCCCCGGAGACAGGGCGCGTGGGCTCACTGCCTCTATCATCGAGCGATAAGGAGCCGCCCTCCATGACGAACCTGAGCAGTGGTACTCGAGAGTCGGTCGTACTCACCGCAGGCTACGGCGGGCGCACGGTCGACGATCTCCTCGACCGGCTTCTGTCGACCTCAGTGACTCACGTTGCCGACATCCGGTCTGCACCATTCTCCCAAGCACGGCCCCAGTTCAACGGGCCGAACGTCGAGGCCGAGCTGAACGGGGTCGGCATTGGCTACGTATTCCTGGGCCGGGCACTTGGCGGCCGGCCGAGTGATCCCGACTGTTACACCGCTGAAGGCCGCGTAGACTACGGCGCCATCGCTGAGAAGGAATGGTTCAGCGCGGGTCTCGATCGTGTGATGCTCGGCGCATCGAAGGGTCTTCGGATCTGCCTGCTCTGTAGCGAAGCCAAGCCTGAAGGGTGCCACAGGTCAAAGCTCGTTAGTGAGGCTCTGGTTCGCAAGGGCATCGCAGTGCTCCACATAGAGATGGACGGAACGCTCGTTAGCCACGAGAACGTGATGAAGCGTCTCGACGAACCGCAACAGAGTCTGGGCTTCATAGACGTTGTAGGTCAGTCGACCGGCAGATACTCGCCCCGCCCATGAGCTCTATAGCAGCGGTGTATACAATCGGCGTATATGGATTTACTGAGGATAAGTTCCTCAGAGCCTTGACGACTGCCCAAGTCGACGTCTTGATAGATGTGCGTCAGCGGAGGGGGGTTCGGGGATCTCGCTATGCATTTGCCAATGCCACGCGCCTCGAAAGTGCATTAACAAGTGCGGCGATCGCTTGTCAGTCTTGGAAGGATGTCGCTCCAAGTTCCGCCCTCCGAGACACACAGCGACAGGCAGACCTTAAGAGGAACGTGGCGAAGTCAACACGCACTCGGCTTTCACCACAGTTCGTGAGTGGCTATACGGATGAGGTACTCAACGTCGTGACGCCCCAGGACCTTGCTAGTCGTCTCGGTCCGTACCGGCGACCGGCCTTCCTCTGCGTCGAGCAGTCACCCGCAGCTTGTCATCGCAGCCTCCTTGCGGGTTGGCTGGCACATGAGCTCGGTGGTGTTGCGGTCGTCGATCTGGAGCCATGACGTGGACGCACTGATTGTTGGACGTACGCATATGGGGGGTACTAGCGCTTGCGTCGGTGCCCTAGGCCTGGATGACGGCCGATCTCTCCGCTTGTTCGACCCTGTCGCCCAGTATCCAAGCTCTAACGACTATCAGATCGGACAGGTCTGGAAGTTGGAGCTGAGGCAGAAGGCGAGCATACGACCTCCACACATTGAGGATGTGCTCGTAGCTTCGAGAAGGTTCATTCGCGTCGATCCGAATCCGCACTCGACGATACTGGATCGGGTCGAGCCGTGGGAGGTGCCACTGGAGCTGGTCTTTGAGGGGACGCTTCAGGAGGCGAACGGCAAGCTCTACGTGGGACCCAACGGGTCCTGCCCAAGTTGCTCGACCGGGTTTTGGATCGCCGATCGCAGGTTGGTCTTGGTGGGGAGTCGGTACACAACAGACGAGGCCCCATATCTATCGATCAAGTACGTCGGCCTCGATGCCCCTCCTACACAGATCCAGCCTGGCGAGCTCGTGAGGCTCTCCCTCGCTAGCTGGTTCCAGGGCGAGCACTTCTCCGAGGAGCGGTGCTACCTGCAGGTGTCGGGAAGCTTCAGCTGAGTAGCTACGCCCTTGGCACAGGCCACGGCGGCACGGTTCACTCGTGCCCTCTGTCCGTGACGTCCTCCACATACGCGCCCGTGAAGAGGCGTTCGCTGCAAGGAAGCGGGCGACCGTGCCTTCCGAAGGCTCGGTGTCTACAGCCCCGATTGCAGCACCGCCGTCAGCCCCCGGACGGCCCCAGCCATCCGTGAACAGCTGGGGCTAGCCCCGATCCGCCCTACGCTACCGCCGCCGCGAACTGGGCGAAGAGGTCGCCAGGCAGCGGGTGGGCGAGCTTCCAGGTGATGGCCATGGGTTGTTCCAATTCGTGGGTCACGTAGGTGGCGGGGCCGAGGAACCAGAAGGCGCGGTCGTCGTTGCGGAGGCGGGCGAAGAGCATCACCGACGAGCCCCTGCTGGCGTGGCGCTGGTAGCGCCGGCCGGTGTCGCTGTCGGCTCGGGTCACGCCCTGGCTCTCCCAGTGGATGAGCTCTCGGCTGATGGCGTAGTCCC